>NZ_JBFULH010000310.1:0-4917 GCF_056400445.1 Pseudomonas sp. P5_B2
GAGCGTTTGTCTGTGCCACTGGCTCAAAACCATCCCGGATCAACGGTCATGAGTTGTCATGAAATGATAAGGCGTTGTCGCCCAATGAGAGGTTGGCAGACCTGCCGTCGATAAACTCCTTCTCATGGTGTGCGCGACAAGCCCGGCTATTCGGCGTCTCGCAATGCCAAGCCGTATGACCGTCAGTCCTGAAGAGAATAATAATATGTGCATAGAACATTCGGTAATTGCCGAAGGTTGCGACGATAAAGACGTCGAACCAACCCGGTTTCGTAAGTGCTCAACCACCCAGAAGGAGGAGGGCTTATGGACCTTCAAATGACGGTGGCAGATTGGCTGCGCATAGTCATGGCCGGCACCTGCGGACTCGCGCTGTTGACCCTGGTCTTCTGGTGGGATGAGTACCAGATACTTCTGAACCGCCTGATCTGACTCTGCCAGCGACGTTCCTTGTGGACTGAAGGTCGATCGCTGCCCGTGCAGAGAAATTTATTGGCTGGAGCGAATGGCCCCGCCATCCATCAACAGGTTCTGCCCGGTCAGGTAGCCCGCATGACTGCTGCAAACGAAGGCACACAGCGCACCGAACTCCTCGGGTGAGCCGAAGCGCTTGGCAGGAATTTCGTGACGGCATTCATCAAGGAATGCCTCACTGTCTTGCCCCGACTCGTGGGCCGCCGCGACCAGGTTGTCACGCAGTCGATCGGTATCGAAGGAGCCCGGCTGCAGGTTGTTGATTGTCACATTACAACTGGCAATATTTTCTTGCCGGGCAAGCCCTGCGATGAACCCCGTCAGACCACTGCGTGCACCGTTGGACAACCCCAGGCTTTCGATAGGGGACTTCACGGCACTCGACGTGATGTTGATGATTCGACCAAACCCGCGTGTCGCCATGCCGTCTACCGTTGCCTTGATCAGCTCGATAGGGGTCAGCATGTTGGTGTCCAGCGCCTTGAGCCAGGCGTCGCGATTCCATTCGCGAAAATCCCCGGGAGGTGGGCCTCCAGCGTTGTTGATCAAAATATCGAAATGCTCATGGGCCATCAGCGCTGCTGCCCGACCCTCAGGCGTCGAAATGTCTCCGGCGACGGCGATGACCGTCACTTCAGGATTGATCGCTCTGAGCTGACGGGCTGTTTCATTCAGCGTCTGTTCRCCCCGTGCAGTGATCACCACGTTCACGCCTTCATGGACGAGTGCCTGTGCGCAGGCTTTACCCAGACCTTTACTGGCGGCGCAGACCAGCGCCCAGCGTCCGGCGATTCCAAGATTCATGGGTGTTTTCCTGATAGAAGGAAGCTCAAAGAAAGGGGTTGCCGGTTCATGCAAGATCCACCGTTGCAGAGCGGTTTGGCGATGGAGCATCGATGCCCATAAAGCGCCGCACACGCTCACCTTCGGTATCGCAGCGTATGGTTTCAGGCGCGGCATCGAGTTGAATGTTGCCGTTCTCCATGAAAATCACCCTGTCCGAGATCGACATGGCGAAGTCCATTTCGTGGGTCACGATCAGCATGGTCATGCCTTCCTTTGCCAGGTCACGAATCACATTCAGCACGTCGATGACCAGTTCCGGGTCGAGGGCCGAGGTCGGCTCGTCGAACAGCATGATCTGCGGCTCCATCGCCAGGGCCCGCGCGATCGCCACGCGCTGTTGCTGCCCGCCGGAGAGTTGATGCGGGTACTTGTGGGCATGGGCCAGCAGGCCGACCTTGTCCAGCAACGCGTAAGCACGATGTTCACTCAGCTCGCCCGGCTGGCCGTGGTAACGCGGCGCCAGCGTGACGTTGTCGAGAATGGTGCGRTGCGGGAACAGGTTGAAGTTCTGGAACACCATGCCAATGTGGCGCACACCTTTGCGCAAGCGGGAGCTGTTGGGTTTGTCCGACGCCTCGATGAATTGTTCGCCGAACAACAGAATGTCGCCGGTATCGATGGTTTCCAGGCCGTTGACCGTGCGGATCAGCGACGTCTTGCCGGAACCGGATGGGCCAATGATCGAGACCACCTGGCCGTATTCGACCTTCAAGTCGATCCCCAGCAGCACTTTGTGCGTGCCATAACTCTTCTGGATGTTCTTCAGTTGCAGGATAGGCGTCAGGTTCTTGCCCGCTGCTTTGCGTGTGCTGTCGGGCAAGGCTTCGGCGCAGGCCTTGAGCTTGGCCACGGCGGGTGCGTCGAGTGTTTGCGGCTTGCGGAAGTTCAGGTCCAGGTAGCGCTCCAGGCGCTGCAGGAAAAAGCCAAACACTGTAACGATCAACACGTAGTAGACGCCCACCGCCGCCAGGGTCTCCATGACCAGGAAGTTGGTGGCGTAGAGGCGTTGGCCGACGGTGAGAATTTCCGTCAGCGAGATCACCGAGACCAGCGAGGTCAGTTTGACCACCGTGATGTATTCATTGATCAACGTCGGCAGCGAGATACGGAAAGCCTGAGGTATCACGATCAAGCGCTGCATGCCGATCACGCCGACACCCAGCGCGCGCCCGGCTTCTTTCTGGCCCTTGGCCACGGAGATCAGGCCACCACGGTGGATTTCCGCCATGTACGCCGCTTCGGTGACCACCAGGGCCAGCAAGCCGGAGTAGAAGGGGTTGGACAGGATCGGTCCGCTGCCGGGAAACAATTGCGGCAAGTTGTAGACGAAGACCACCAGCACCAGCAACGGGATGCTGCGGAAAAACCAAATGTAAACCGCTGCGGGAATGCGCAACAACGGCGACTGGGACAGCTTGGCCGTGGCCAGGACGAAACCCAGCAGCATGCCGATGAACCAGGCCAAGGCWCTGAGCTGGACCACCGTGACGCAGGCATTCCAGAAGTCTGGCAGGGAGAACAGGGAGAAGAAATACGACCAATCGAATTGCATAGGGCACCTCAATCTGCCGCCCCGATGACGGGGAGGCAGATGACCAAACTACAAGGACACGTTCTTAGTTGGCAGTCGGTTCTTCCAAGGCGTATTTCTTAAGAATAGCGGCGTACTCACCACTCTTCTTGGTCTCCTCGAAGGCCTTTTGCACCGCCTGGAAGGTTTCTTCATTACCTTTCTTGACGAAGATGCCCAGGGTTTGCTGATAGATCGGGTGATCGGTGGTGATCACTACCCGGCCGTTGGTCTTTTCCGCGATCAGTTTTGCGGCACCGGCGATTTCAACCTGGGCCTGAATGTTCTTGGACAACAGGGCTTGGGTCACTTCAGGCGCCGAGGGGTACTCGCTGACGGTGATGGCGCCTTTGTTGTTCGGCACGCAATATTCATCGGACAGTTTGCGGAATTCCTTGACCCAGGTAGTGCCCTGTTCCAGGCCCAGTTTCAAGCCGCACAGGTCCTCAGGTTTTTTCGCATTGATCTCGCTGCCCTTGGGCACCATGACTGCGGCACCGGTGTTGGCATAGGCGATGGTTTGGGCTTGAGTCTGGCGCTCCGGCGTGATGTACATGCCGGAAATGACTGCGTCGTATTTGCCGGAGTTGAGGCCCAGGATCAGGCTCGGGAACTTGGTGTCGACGAACTCCACCTTGGCGTTCATGTGCTTGGCCAGTGCAGCGGCCAGTTCGGGGTCCGAACCGACCACGTTTTTGTCCTTGTCATAGGACTCGAAGGGAGGGTAGGTGATTTCCATGCCGACCTTGAGCGTGTCTGAGGCGGCCATGCTCACCGAGGCACCGAGCATACCGGCTGCCAAAATAGCCAAGCTCAACAGGTTCTTTTTATTGTTTTTCATTTCTTACTGACTCCGGCGTAGGTAAGGGGGTAGCTGAAAACTTCAATCAGGACGGTTGCGCCTGATTTTTCAAATGTCCGAAACTGGCGGGCTTGCGTGCCTTGCCTGGCAGTTGAACTTCCCCATTGGCCACCCTCGCGCGCAGATATTGATACGTCTGCAGTGCCTGGCCATACATGTGTTCGCCGATCGTGATTTCTTCGTAGTCGTTGCCTGCCTGGGCGAACCCGGGCAGCGGTTTGATCTGGGTGTGGTAGTCGCAGGCATAAAACAATGGAAAGGAGTAACGCTCCTCGCGCACGCTGCGGACCCTGTGTGCAGTGGCAACGAACGCGCCTGCGGTCATCACTTCCAGCATGTCGCCGATGTTGACCACAAAGGCATTGGCAATCGGTGGGGCATCGATCCATTGCCCAAGATTGTTCATCACCTCAAGGCCTGGTTTGTCGGCCAGGAGGATGGTGAAGCACTCGTAGTCAGTATGGGCGCCAAGCCCCGGTGCGTCATGGGCGGCACCGTCGAAGGGATAGTGAATCAGGCGCAGCTTGGACGGCGGACGAGTAACAAGGCTGTCGAAATAGTTTTCTTCCAGGCCCAGGGTCAGGGCAAAGCCGCCGAACAGGCGCCTGCCCAAGGCGAAGATCGCTTCATAGTAGGCCTGAACCGACGCCTTGAACCCTGCCAACTGTGGCCAGTCGTTGGGCCCCAGCAATGGGGTGTTCGCCAGCACCAGCGGGTCATCGGCCGGCACTTCGAAGCCGACGTCGAAGGCCTCTTTGTGGTCCGGCTTGCCTTTGGAGTAGACCTCTTCGCCTTCGGGTACAAAGCCCTTGTGGGTTTGTGAAGTGCCGATGTAGTGCTGCATCTTGGTGTCGAGGGGCTGGTCGAAAAAGTCCTTGGCCGCCTTGCGCAGATTGGCGATCAGCTGYGGGTCGATACCGTGATCGGTGATATAGAGGAACCCGACCTCGCTGGCAGCGCGCCCCAATTGTTCGGCCACGGCCAAGCGGTGTTCCAGTTCGAAGCTGAACAGACCGGCAATGTTGACCACCGGAATGCTATCGAAATTGGCTTTGTGTGTGTCAGTGCTGGCGCTGTTGTTTTTATTGTCAGGCATGGCGCATCGGCTCCCTAAGGATGGCTTGAGTGGTGGAAACGGTTGAAGTGTGCTCGCTCGGTCTGACCC
>NZ_JBFULH010000311.1:0-4915 GCF_056400445.1 Pseudomonas sp. P5_B2
TGTTTACCATCGGCGCTGGTGTGGATAGAAGAGGGCGTGATGCCCGGCATGATGTTGCCAGTGCGCTCGCGAATGAAACCAAACACATCGAACTCCGGCACCATGCTTTCCATCATCGCGAAGATCGCTTCGTACAGCGCTACATCGACCACTTGGCCGAGTCCGCCGTTCACTTCGCGATGACGCAGGGCCATCAGCGCGCCAATCACACCCCAGAGCGCCGCAATCGAGTCGCCGATGGAAATTCCGGTGCGCACCGGAGGACGATCCTCGAACCCGGTGATGTAGCGCAGGCCGCCCATGGATTCACCGACCGCGCCAAAACCGGGTTGATCTTTCATCGGCCCGGTCTGACCGAAACCAGATAGGCGCACCATAACCAGTTTCGGGTTTAGCGCATGCAGGGTTTCCCAGCCCAGGCCGAGCTTTTCCAGGACTCCAGGGCGAAAGTTCTCGATCAGGATGTCTGCTTCACTGAGCAGCTTTTTCAGAATTGCCAGGCCGTCGGGGTGTTTCAGGTTCAGGGTCAGGGACTTTTTGTTACGCGCCTGGACGAACCACCACAGCGAGGTGCCTTCGTACAGTTTTCGCCACTTGCGTAACGGATCGCCGCCGTCAGGGGATTCGATCTTGATCACTTCGGCGCCGAACTCACCGCAAATGCGCGAGGCAAACGGCCCCGCGATCAGCGTACCCAATTCAATGACTTTCAGACCTGAGAGCGGTTTTCCGGAGAGCGGCATGCGGGATCCTGTAGGACAAAGGCTGAGCGTATACGCCGTTTTAACATAGCCGAACGTCAGACGAGCAAGCAGAATCGCCTTCAGTTCGATGATTGCCTACAGCATCGGTTAGACTTGCCGCCTTTCCTCGTATCAAGAAGCCCGTTCATGGCCCAGCCGTCCACGACCTACAAGTTTGAACTGAACCTCACCGACCTCGACCGCAGCGTTTACGAGACCGTGAAGCAGACCATCGCCCGTCACCCTTCGGAAACCGAAGAACGCATGACCGTGCGGCTGCTGGCCTACGCCTTCTGGTACAACGAGCAGCTGTCATTCGGCCGTGGTCTGTCGGACGTGGATGAGCCCGCCTTGTGGGAAAAGAGCCTGGATGACCGCGTCCTGCACTGGATCGAAGTCGGCCAGCCAGACGCCGATCGCCTGACCTGGTGCTCGCGTCGCACCGAACGCACCAGCCTGCTGGCTTACGGCAGCTTGCGCGTCTGGGAAACCAAAGTGATCCCCGCGATCAAAAACCTGAAAAACGTGCACATTGCTGCCGTTCCGCAGGACGTCCTGGAAACCCTGGCCAAAGACATGCCACGGGTGATCAAGTGGGACGTGATGATCAGCGAAGGGACGATTTTCGTTACCGACGACCGTGGTCAGCACGAAGTCCAGTTGCAATGGTTGAGCGGCGAACGCGGCTGATTATTCGCGGCTAACCCGTATCCACCGGTTTTATCCCACGTATTCAAGAGAAGCACCTGTCACCCCATGCGCATCGAACCTCGCCTGTTGCCCGACACCCTGCCATTCCTCGGTGATCTGCCGCCGCTGCTCACCCGCCTGTACGCGGCGCGGGGCGTGCTGACCGAGGCGGAACTGGACAAGAGCCTGGCGCGGCTGATTCCATTTCAGCAGCTCAAGGGCATCGATGCCGCCGTGGATTTGTTGGTGACGGCGCTGGAGCAGCGCCAGCGGATTCTGATTGTCGGCGACTTTGACGCCGATGGTGCGACGGCCAGTACCGTGGGCGTATTGGGGTTGCGCCTGTTGGGCGCGGCTCACGTCGATTATCTGGTGCCGAACCGGTTTGAGTACGGCTACGGCCTGACGCCGGAAATCGTCGAAGTGGCGCTGACACGCACGCCGCAATTACTGATCACCGTGGACAACGGTATTTCCAGTGTCGAAGGCGTGGCGGCGGCCAGGAAAGCGGGCCTTAACGTGCTGGTCACCGACCACCACTTGCCCGGCGATGAATTGCCACTGGCCGATGCCATCGTCAATCCAAACCAGCCAGGGTGCGACTTCCCGAGCAAGGCGCTGGCCGGCGTCGGGGTGATTTTCTATGTACTGATGGCCCTGCGCGCCCGCTTGCGCAGCCTTGGCTGGTACGAGAGCAAGCCACAACCGAACATCGGCGAGTTGCTGGATCTGGTCGCGCTGGGCAGTGTTGCCGACGTGGTGCCACTGGATGCCAACAACCGGATTCTGGTGCACCAGGGCCTGGAGCGGATTCGCGCCGGACGTGCCCGCCCGGGAATCAAGGCCATCCTTGAAGTGGCCAAACGTGATCATGCCCGTATCACTTCCACGGATTTGGGTTTCATTGTCGGCCCACGCCTGAACGCGGCAGGGCGCCTGGACGACATGAGTCTGGGCATCGAGTGCCTGCTCACCGAAGACGCGGGGATGGCGCGGGAAATGGCCGTGCAACTCGACGGCATGAACCAGGACCGCAAATCCATCGAGCAGGGCATGCAGCGTGAAGCGCTGGCGCAACTGAAGGATTTGCCGGTCGAGTCGATGCCGTTCGGTTTGTGCCTGTTTGATCCCGAATGGCACCAGGGTGTCATCGGTATCCTCGCGTCGCGTATGAAAGAGCGCTATTTCCGACCGACCATCGCCTTTGCCGATGCCGGCGATGGCTTGCTCAAGGGCTCGGGGCGTTCGGTTCAGGGTTTCCACATTCGCGACGCGTTGAGTGTGGTGGCGGCGCAGCATCCCAACCTGATCAGCAAATACGGCGGCCACGCCATGGCGGCTGGCCTGACACTGCCGGAAGCGAATTTTCCGCTGTTCGCCGAGGCCTTCGACGCTGAAGTGCGCCGGCAATTGCGCGAAGAAGACCTGACGGGGCGCCTGCTGTCGGACGGCACACTGGCGGTCGAAGAGTTCCACCTCGAACTGGCCCGCGCCCTGCGTCATGCCGGTCCTTGGGGGCAGCACTTTCCGGAGCCGTTGTTCCATGGCGTGTTCCAGTTGGTCGAGCAGCGTGTCGTCGGCGAACGTCACCTGAAAGTGGTGCTCAAAAGCGAATGCGGCTCGGTGAAACTGGACGGTATCGCCTTCGGCATCGACCGCGAAATCTGGCCTAACCCGACCATCAAGTGGGTGGAACTGGCCTACAAACTCGACCTCAACGAGTTTCGCGGTAACGAAACCGTGCAGTTGATGATTGCCCATATCGAACCCCGGTAGTCGCTGCTTGCTTTTGTGGCGAGGGGGCTCGCCCCCGTTCGGCTGCGCAGCAGTCGTAAAACCAACCGGCGCGGTATGTCTGGTGGAGTTCGATAGTCGATTTCAGGGCTGCTTCGCAGCCCAACGGGGCAAGCCCCCTCGCCACAGGTCTTGCATTGACTCCTGATTTGGGGAGTTTCATTTCTTGAACCCTCCCTCATCTCTCCGATGTCGACTAGGCTCTAATCACTGCTTGATTATCCTTGTGACGTCTTGTCGAATTTTTAGCCCGCGGGGGCGGGTGCTGCGCCTTTTTCCTGTCACTCGTCGACTTTTCAAACAGAACCCTGGAGCCTGCCCACTGATACGAGAGGTGACCCATGAGTCTGCTGCTCGAACCCTATACCCTGCGTCAATTGACCCTGCTCAACCGTATCGCGGTATCCCCCATGTGCCAGTACTCCAGCGTCGATGGGCTGGCCAATGACTGGCACCTTGTCCACCTCGGCAGTCGCGCGGTCGGCGGCGCTGGCCTGGTGTTTACCGAAGCCACGGCAGTCACCGCCGACGGGCGCATCACCGCCCAGGATCTCGGCCTGTGGAACGACGAACAGATCGAACCCCTGCAACGCATTACGCGCTTTATCGCCGCTCAGGGCGCCGTGGCCGGTATCCAGTTGGCACACGCTGGGCGTAAAGCCAGTACCCATCGGCCGTGGCTTGGCAACCATGGCAGCGTCAAACCCGAAGACGGCGGCTGGGTACCGGTGGGCCCGTCGACGATTGCCTTTGACCCGCAGCACACCCACCCACGGCAACTCGATGAAAGCGAGATCGCCGAGGTCATTCAGGCCTTTGTTGACTCGGCCAAGCGCGCACTGACAGCCGGTTTCAAAGTGGTCGAAATACACGCTGCCCACGGTTACCTGCTGCATCAATTTCTATCACCGCTGAGCAATCAGCGACGCGATCAATATGGCGGTTCGTTCGAGAATCGCATTCGGCTGGTGCTGCAAGTCACCGAAGCGGTGCGTGCGGTGTGGCCTGAAGAGCTGCCGCTGTTCGTGCGAGTGTCGGCCACCGATTGGGTGGAAGACGGCTGGAACCCGGACGAAACCGTGGAGCTGGCGCGACGCCTCCAAGCGTTGGGCGTGGACTTGATCGATGTTTCGTCGGGTGGTACGGCGGCCAATGCTGAAATTCCCACAGGACCCGGTTATCAAACACGCTTCGCCGAGCGTGTGCGCAAGGAGTCGGGCATTGCCACCGGCACGGTCGGCATGATCACCGAGCCGGCTCAGGCCGAACATATCTTGCGCACGTGCCAGGCGGACATCATCTTCCTGGCGCGAGAACTGTTGCGTGATCCGTATTGGCCACTGCATGCCGATGATGATCTGGGCGGACGCAAGGCCATCTGGCCAGCGCAGTACCAACGGGCAACGCATCGGGAACAGCCGATACATGAGTCGGATTTGCGTGACTGAATGAGACCGTGAAAAAAAAGCCCCGATCGTTGTGATCGGGGCTTTTGTGATTTTAGGCCGGGATTTTTGTAATACTGGACCGGCCCCATCGCCAGCAGGCTAGCTCCCACAGTTGATATTTGTCATACACAAAATCTGTGTCTTATGGAGATCCACTGTGGGAGCTAGCCTGCTGGCGATGGAGCCAGTTCAAGCACCCAATTCCTGTCAGGTGTACTTACGCTTATCCGGCGCCGGCGG
>NZ_JBFULH010000312.1:0-4861 GCF_056400445.1 Pseudomonas sp. P5_B2
GTCCAGTTCAACGCAAGAATTTCACAACCATAGCCTTGCGCGACCTTCAGCGGGTCGAGCCAGGCGTATTCGGCCACCAATCCGCGAGACACGTCCGGCACCAGGTCCAGCGCGGCTTTGAGTACTTCGCGTGAACTTGAGGTGATCGTGACCTTGTCGAGCAGGCCGAAACGCTGAGCCATCTCACGAATCGCCAGCACGGTCGTGGCAGCGCGGGTGCGTGAGGCGCTTTTGACTTCCAGTTGCCAGTGATCGAAGTCGCACTTCTCAAACAACGTTTCCAGCGTCGGGATCGGGCAGGGTTTGATCCAGCCTGGGCCGCCGTTGCGCGCGTCATAAGTCACCAGTTCGGCCGCCGTATGTTCGACAACCTTGCCGCGTCGGTCAGTGGTGCGCTTGAGTGTGGGGTCGTGGATGACCATCAACTCGTTGTCCATGGACAGGTGCAGGTCCAGCTCGCAACGGCGAACGCCGTGCTTGAGGCATTGCTGAAAGCTGGTCAGGGTGTTTTCCGGTGCTTCGCCCTTGGCGCCGCGATGGCCGTAGATGAGGGTCACGGTTCTTCCTTAATTTAAATGCCTGATTCGTTTTCGCGGGCCAGTCGTCGTTCCTGAGCCTGCTTCTGCAAAATGTAACGGGCAAGCAACTGCCGCTGAGCATCAGTGGGGCGTTCGAACTCGGTGCCGACATCATAGCTGCCCGCGTTGCGGTCGCAATGGATGACGCGGGCTCGCAGCAGCAGACCGAGGGCCTGCGGCATCAGCACCAGTTTGACCGACAGGTGTGCGCCTGCGGCGATCGGTGTCGGATGCCGGAACTCGATGCCACCTTCGGAAATGACCACCGGCTGGGGCTCGCCGATCTGTCCGAGCACAGTGATTGCGATCACCTGGCTGAGTAAATCGATGCGTTTATTCTGGGATTTAAGGAACGCCGCGAGGTTCCGATCGCGCTCGCTGATCTGCCGTAAGAGGTGCTGCGACTCGAATTCGCTAAGGTGCAGTTCGCTGAGCAAATTGAACAATGGAGAAGCATCCTGCAACACTTCCAGCCCTGCGGCCTCGGGAGCGGACAGGGTCCGAATTTCCAGTGCGATCGTGTCTTCGATACGGTASTATTCGCGGCGATCTTCTTCATCTAATGTCGACATGGCGAACCCATGGTAGCGGCGGTGGTCTGAGTGTAAAGCTGGTTATCGACCCCCGCCACAAGGACGTTCCTTTTCCCTCCGAACAAGCCCCGACATGTTCAGACCTCTCTTCGTATTTATTGGCACGCGTTATACCCGTGCAAAGCGTCGCAATCATTTTGTGTCGTTCATTTCCCTGACTTCAATGATCGGACTCGCCCTGGGCGTGGTGGTGATGATTGTCGTGCTGTCGGTCATGAACGGCTTCGATCATGAGATGCGCACCCGCGTGCTGGGCATGGTGCCCCACGCGACCATCGAGTCCGGCGAGCCGATCAGCGACTGGCAAAGCCTGGCCACCAAGGTCAAGAAAAACCCGCAAGTGACGGCCGTGGCGCCGTTCACTCAGATGCAAGGTTTGCTGACCAACAACGGCAAAGTCTCCAAAGTGCTGCTCAATGCCATCGACCCTGCGCTGGAGCGCAATGTCTCGATCATTGATCACTTCATGCAGCAGGGCAAACTCGACGATCTGGTCCCGGGTGAATTCGGCATTGTCATCGGCGACAAGGCCGCGGCCAAGCTCGGCGCTGCTATCGGCGACAAGCTGACGTTTGTCGCGCCGGAAGTTACGGTGACCCCGGCCGGTATGTTTCCGCGCATGAAACGCTTTACCGTGGTTGGCATCTTCCATGTCGGCGCCGGTGAGCTGGACGGTTATCTGGGCATCACCAACTTGCAGGATCTGGCCCGGCTGCACCGCTGGAAACCGGATCAGGTGCAGGGCATTCGCCTGAAGTTCGATGACCTGTTCCAGGCGCCGCGGACCGCATGGAGCATCGCCCAGCAGCTCGGTGAAGACCATTTCTACGCCCGTGACTGGACGCGCACCCACGGCAATCTGTATCAGGCGATCCGCATGGAAAAAGCCATGATCGGTCTGCTGTTGCTGCTGATCGTCGCGGTTGCCGCGTTCAACATCATTTCCACGCTGGTAATGGTGGTGAACGACAAGAAGGGCGACATCGCGATATTGCGCACATTGGGCGCCACGCCGCGCACGATCATGGCGATCTTCATGGTGCAGGGCACCGTCATCGGGGTGGTCGGGACGCTGATCGGTGCCGCGGTCGGGATCTTCGCCGCGTTGAACGTCAGCGCCGCGATCTCGGCCCTCGAAGGCCTGATCGGCCATAAATTTCTCAACGCCGATGTGTACTTCATCGACTACCTGCCGTCGCAAGTGCAGAGCCAGGACGTCTTGATGGTCTGCGGCGCCGCGTTGATCCTGAGTTTCCTCGCCACCCTGTATCCAGCCTGGCGTGCCGCGCGCACCCAGCCTGCGGAGGCGCTACGTTATGAGTGAGTCGGGCATGAGTGATAAAGCAATCTTGAGCTGCCGCAACCTGGGCAAATCCTACGAGGAAGGCCCGGAGTCGGTGGAGGTTCTGGCCGGTCTGCAGCTGGAGTTGCACCCCGGTGAGCGCGTGGCGATTGTCGGCAAGTCGGGTTCTGGCAAAAGCACCTTGCTCAATATGCTGGGCGGGCTTGATACGCCGACCAAGGGCAGCGTCTGGCTCGACGGCGAAGAACTCTCGGCATTGAGCGAAAAGAATCGCGGCCTGCTGCGTAACCGCGCCCTCGGGTTCGTGTACCAGTTCCACCATTTGCTGCCGGAATTCACCGCGCTGGAAAACGTCTGCATGCCGCTGCTGATTGGCAAGACGTCGATCCCGGAGGCGCGTCAGCGTGCCACGGCGTTGCTGGAGCGGGTAGGGTTGGGGCACCGTCTGGAACATAAACCAGCGGAATTGTCCGGTGGTGAACGCCAGCGTGTGGCTATCGCTCGTGCCCTGGTGAACAATCCAGGCCTGGTGATGCTTGATGAGCCGACCGGCAACCTCGACTCCCATACCGCCCAGGGCATTCAGGATTTGATGCTGGAACTCAGCACGTCGATGCGAACCGCGTTCCTGGTGGTGACCCACGACATGAACCTGGCCCGCCAGATGGATCGCGTCCTGCATTTGCAGGAAGGTTGCCTGACACCTATCTGATTGAGCGAAACCCGACGTACCAGACGGTACGCCGGGTCTTTTATTTTTATACGGTGCCCCAGCGAATGTTCAGACCGTTATCGATCTTCATCGGCGCGCGCTATACCCGCGCCAAGCGCCGCAATCGCTTTGTTTCCTTCATCTCGATGACCTCGATGATCGGCCTCGCCCTTGGCGTGCTGGCGATGATTGTGGTGTTGTCGGTCATGAACGGTTTTCAGCGCGAAATGAGCTCGCGCATCCTCGGCATGGTGCCGCACGCGACTATCGTCGGTGTGAATCCGATCGACAATTGGCAGCCAGTCGCCGCGGCCGCGATGAAAAATCCGCAAGTGACCGCGGCCGTGCCGTTCACCGAGATGGAAGGCATGCTCTCCTATAAGGGCACGATGCAGCCGATTCAGGTCAGCGGCATCGATCCGGCACAGGAAGGCAAAGTGTCCATCGTCACCCAGCACATCGTTCAGGGGAGTCTGGATGATTTGAAGCCGGGTGAATTCGGTGTGGTGATCGGCGAGATCACGGCACGTCGCTTCCGTTTGAATGTCGGCGACAAGCTCACCCTGATCGTGCCTGAAATCAGCAACGCACCGGGCGGGATCACCCCGCGCATGCAGCGCCTGAACGTGGTCGGTGTGTTCAAGGTCGGTGCTGAGCTGGACGGTTCGATGGCATTGATCCACGTTGCCGATGCTGCGCAGATGCAGCACTGGGAACCGAATCAGGTGCAGAGCGTGCGTCTGGCGGTGAAGGACTTGTACGCCGCGCCACAAGTATCGAGCGACATCGCCAGTGGTTTGGGCGCCGCGTACAAGGCTGACGACTGGACCCACACCCAGGGCAGTCTGTTCAGCGCGATGAAAATGGAAAAGACCATGATTGGCCTGCTGTTGCTGATGATCGTCGCGGTGGCGGCGTTCAACATCATCGCGACCTTGATTATGGTGGTGAACGATAAGGGCGCGGACATCGCGATCCTGCGCACGATCGGCGCTACGCCGGGGCAGATCATGGCGATCTTCATGGTCCAAGGGACCGTGATCGGGGTTGTCGGGACCTTGATCGGCGGCGTGCTTGGGGTGATTGCGGCGTTGAACGTCAGTGAACTGGTGGGCTGGATCGAGCGGGTGAGCGGGCAGCACATCTTCAGTTCGGATGTGTATTTCGTCAGCAACCTGCCTTCGGAATTACAGGGCGCGGATGTGCTGTTGATTTGCTCGGCGGGGTTCATCTTGAGCTTCCTTGCCACTGTGTATCCGGCATGGCGTGCGGCGCAGATCGAGCCGGCTCACGCATTAAGGTATTCGTAAGCAGTAAACCGACGAAGGGGCCAGACCTGCTGGCCTCAGTTCCCCTTTGGCAGCTCAATCACAAACCGCGTCCACCCATTTTCCGATTCGCAACGAATCTGCCCGCCATGGGCACGAATGATCGACTGCGTAATCGCCAGTCCCAACCCCGCATGTTCACTGCTGCCTTCCTGGCGCGCCGGATCGGCTCGAAAAAACCGGTCAAACAAACGTGGCAGTAACGCCCCGTCAATTCCATCACCATTGTTTTCAACCGTCAGACTCAACCCTTTAACCTGATCAACAATCCGTACCCGAACCTCGCCCTCAGCCGGCGTAAATCGCAACGCGTTATCCAGCAAATTGGAAAGCGCCCGCCGCAACAT
>NZ_JBFULH010000313.1:0-4859 GCF_056400445.1 Pseudomonas sp. P5_B2
CGGTTGCCGGGTGTGGATGACAGCATGGCCTACAGCGTTTACCTGTGTGCGGGCCTGCTCGCCTGGGGATTGTTTTCGGAAATCACACTGCGCAGCCAGAACATGTTTCTGGAAAACGCCAACTTACTGAAGAAAATCAGCTTCCCGCGGATCTGCCTGCCGATCATTGTGCTGATCAACGCGAGTATCAATTTCGCGATCATCATCGGCCTGTTCCTGGGCTTTCTGCTGATCACCGGGCGTTGGCCGGGCACTGCGCTGCTGGCGCTGATCCCRCTGATGGCATTGCAAATGATGTTCTGCGCCGGACTGGGGATGGTACTCGGCGTGCTGAATGTGTTCTTTCGCGATGTCGGACAACTCTTCGGCATCTGCCTGCAATTCTGGTTCTGGATGACGCCCATTGTGTACCCGATGAGCATCCTGCCGGACTGGGCTCAGCGCCTGCTGCAACTCAACCCCCTGACCAATCTGATCGGCAGCTATCAGAACATGTTTTTGTACGGGCAATGGCCGATCTGGAGTTCGCTGCTGCCGACTTTCATCATCGGTCTGGTGTTCTGTCTGATCGGACTGCGGCTGTTTCGTCAGCGGGTCGGCGAAATGGTGGATGAACTCTGATGGGGCATATTCGTGTCACCGGCCTGGGCAAGGCCTACAAGCAATACCCGACTCGCTGGAGCCGACTGGCCGAGTGGCTGATCCCGTTTTCTCCACTGCGCCATCACCAGCATTGGGTGCTGAAAGACGTCGAATTCGAGATTGCTCCAGGGAAAGCAGTCGGTATCGTCGGGGTTAACGGTGCTGGCAAAAGCACCTTGTTGAAGATGATTACCGGCACCACCCAGCCAACGTGCGGCAAGATTGAACTCGAAGGTCGAGTGGCGGCCCTGCTGGAACTTGGTATGGGGTTTCACCCGGACTTTACCGGTCGTCAGAATGCCATCATGGCCGGGCAACTGCTGGGTATGCAGGTCGATGAGATTGAAGCATTGATGCCCGAGATCGAGCATTTCGCGGAAATCGGTGACGCCATCGACCACCCCGTACGCACCTATTCCAGCGGCATGCAGATGCGCCTGGCCTTCAGCGTGGCCACGGCGCGGCGCCCGGACATCCTGATCGTCGACGAAGCGCTTTCAGTGGGCGATGCCTACTTTCAACACAAAAGTTTCGACCGCATCCGCAGCTTTCGCAAAGCTGGCACCACCCTGCTGATCGTGTCCCATGATCGCTCCGCCATTCAGTCAATCTGCGACTCGGCGATCCTCCTTGAAAACGGACGTATGGCCATGCACGGCACACCCGAAGCCGTCATGGACTACTACAACGCCCTGCTCGCCGAGCGTGAAGGCCAGACAGTGCGCCAGGAAGCGCTCTCTGGTGGGCAAGTCAGCACAATTTCAGGAACCGGTGAATCCGGGATTTTGAGGGTACGCTTGCTGGACGAACACGAACGGCCCATCGATGCGGCGGAAGTCGGTCAGCCAGTCGTGCTTGAGGTGGACGTCGAAATCCGTCAGGACATTGAACGGCTGGTGTTGGGGTTCATGATCAAAGATCGTCTGGGCCAAGCCATGTACGGCATCAATACCCATCGTCAAGACAAGGCTCTGACCGACCTGCAGGCCGGCGAACGCGTGACCTACCGCTTTGCTTTTGTCATGGGCCTKGGCAAGGGCAACTATTCCGTGGCTCTGAGCCTGTCTCGGCTGGATTCGCACCTGGACCGCAATTTCGAATGGCGCGATTACGGGCTGGTGTTCCATGTGATTAATAACCGGCAGGAAGACTTTGTCGGTTGCTCGTGGCTGGGGGCGAAAACCTCCATCATTCGGGCGAACACGTCGATCACCTCGGAGAACACACCATGACGCGCCTACTGGTGGAATGCACCCACGTGTTTCAACACCCCAAGGTCAATTCGGGCATTCAGCGGGTGGTGCGCAACGTCATCAATCAGCTGCCGGCAAGTGTGGACGGGGTTGAGTGCATCCCGGTGGTGATGCTCAAGGGCAAACTTTATCGTGTGTTGAAACTGGGATCGTTGAACATTCCGTTTTTCGAGGGCCTGATGACCTTCGGCGGGCGACTGGAACGGCTGGCCCATCGTTTCCATCAACTACATGACCGTCTCGATAAAAGCTGTACATCAACCTTGGCGAGGCGCGCACTGTACGTGGCTTACCGCCTGACCGCACTGGCTTGCTTCAGTGTGCCGCTACGCCTGATCGACCAGGTCAATCGGTATCAACTGCCTAAACGTTGTTCACCGTTGCAGCACCAACCGGGGGATCAATTGGTGCTGCTGGACTCTTCCTGGCATACCGACTTTTTCCCGTTTGCCGAAAGGCTCAAACGTGAAGGCGTGGGCATCGTGGCAGTCATTTACGACCTGATTCCCCTGACTCACCCACAGTTCTACGACACCCGACTGGTGCAGGTTTTCAGCGAATGGTTCGACTGGATCACGAAAACCGCCGATGGCTACGTGGCGATTTCTGCCACGGTGCGCGATCAGGTCCGTGAGGAGTTGCAGCGCCGCCTGGGTCCTGCAAAGGCCAATGAATTGTGGTTCGATTATTTCCACCTCGGTTCCGAGCTCGACCTGAGCGAAGCCACCTCCGCTGTGGAACCACGTCTGGCACGACTGTTTCAGACATCGGAACCGGTGTTTTTGATGGTCAGTACCATCGAACCGCGCAAGAACCACGATTACCTGCTGGACGCCTTTGAACTCGCCTGGGCGGCGGGCTCCAACGCCCGGCTGTGCATTGCCGGTCGAATCGGCTGGAAGTGCGACGCACTGCTCGTCCGGGTCCGCAATCACCCGCAACTGAACCAACGTCTGTTCATGTTCAACGAGCTGAGCGACACCAGCCTCGAACATGCCTACAACCACTCCAGCTCACTGGTCTTTCCGTCTTTTGTCGAAGGCTTCGGCCTGCCGCTGGTGGAAGCCATGCAGCGCGGACTCCCGGCCATGGGCAGCGATATTCCGATCTTTCGCGAAATCGGCGGCGAATTCATGGCGTATTTCGATCTGGCCGAGCCACAAAGCCTGGCCGATCTGGTCGTCCTTTTCGAGCGCAGTGGTCAATTCCCCGCCACCCGCAACGTGGCGGACTGGCACTGGATCGGCTGGCGTGAAGCCAGTGCGCAATTAGCCGAGCGCACCCTGCGCAATCTTGGAGTAGCGCCGGTCATGCTAGAGAGGCAAGATGCGAATTGCCCTTAACGCCCGGATCCTCCAGGCGCCGCGTACCGGTATCGGCAACTACGTCGCCGAACTGGCGAACGCGCTTGCGAGTGAGCCCGATATTGAACTGGCGTTGTTTCATGGTTGGGGTTGGAGCTCAGTACTGCCTGAAGCAGCCATGCCCGGTTACTCCCGGCTGACGCCACTGCTGCGGCAGATTCCGGGGGCCTATCAGGCCCGGCGCTGGCTGGAGCAGAAACGCTTCGATCAAGGTCGCGCGCAAACCATCGACCTCTACCACGAACCGAGCTTGTGGCCGCTGTCGTTCGACGGCCCGACGATCATCACCTTGCATGACCTGACTCACCTGCACTACCCCGAAACACAACCACCCTCGCGCTTGCGAGAAATCGAACGGCGGCTGGCCAACGGCGTGCAACAGGCGAGCCTGATTATCTGCGACTCGCAGTACATTGCTGACGAAGCTCAGGCCCATTTCGGGCTACCGGCAGAACGGTTTGTCGTCGCTCCATTGGGCGTAGCCGCGCGTTTCCACCCACGGACTCCTGAAGCCATCGATGCCGTACTCAAGGCCCATGGCGTCGAGGCACGAGAATACTTCCTCTGCGTCGGCACCCTGGAACCACGCAAGAATTTGACCTTGGCCCTGCGCGCCCACGCCCGATTGCCTGAATCAGTCCGTCAGCGTTTTCCACTGCTGATCGTCGGCATGGCCGGCTGGCAGCGCGAGCAGTTCAGCGAAGAACTGCATCAGGCCCTGGCCTGCGGTCACGTCTGTTTGCTGGGGTATCTGCCTGACGAGCAGGTTGCGCAATTGTTGGCCGGCGCTCGGGCGTTGATTTTTCCGTCGCTCTACGAAGGCTTTGGCCTGCCAGTGCTGCAGGCCATGGCCAGCGGCACGCCAGTCATTCTGACTCGACGTTCGGCCATGCCCGAAGTGGCAGGCGCTGCGGGCAACTATATTGAATCGGACGATCCCGACGGTTTGCGCGATGCAATGAGCCGTCTGATCGACGATCAAGCATATTGGCAAGTATGCACGGATGCCGGATTGCAACAGGCACGGCTTTTTACCTGGGAGCGTTGCGCGAAGGTTACGGCCCGCGCCTACCACCAGGCTATGGGAGATTGAATGCGAGTTCTTCATTTTTTCAAGACGTACCTGCCTGATTCGGTCGGCGGGATCGAACAAGTGATTTTCCAGTTGTGCGAAAACGGCGCCTAGCACGGCGTTGAAGGCAAGGTGCTGACACTCAGTGCCGACCCTACACCGCCGGTGGTGCAGCTTGGACAGCATGAAGTCCATCGGGCCCGACTCGACATTCAGTTCGCCTCCACAGGGTTTTCCTGGAGCGTCTTCAAACAGTTTCGCGAGTTGGCGGCCGAAGCCGACGTGGTCAATTATCACTTTCCATGGCCGTTCATGGACCTGGTGCATTTCCCCAGCAGCATGAATAAGCCGAGCGTAGTGACCTACCACTCGGACATCATTCGCCAGAAACACCTGCTCAAACTCTACCGGCCGCTGATGAACCGCTTTCTGGCCAGCGCCGACCGGATCGTCGCCGCGTCGCCCAACTACTTGCACACCAGCGATGTGCTGCAGCAGTTTCAGGACAAGACCCGCGTGATTCCCTAT
>NZ_JBFULH010000314.1:0-4854 GCF_056400445.1 Pseudomonas sp. P5_B2
GCTGACACACCGCCTTCGCGAGCAAGCCCGCTCCCACATTGGAATTTCGATACCACGAGATCTGCGCAAAAAAAACGGCCCGCCTCCAAAAGGAAGCGGGCCGTTTTCATGTTCAGCGAATGGTCAGAGCCTAAGCTCCTCCCATCACTTGTTCAGGCGGAAATCAGCCTCGGCAGCAGCAAAACGCTGCAGCATGCCGTGAGTCGGCGCGCCCAGTTTGCTGACGATGTAGATGGCCAGGCTGGCGAAGATGAAGCCAGGGATGATTTCGTACAGGCCCAGCAGTTCGAAGTGTTTCCAGACGATCACGGTGATCGCGCCGACCAGGATGCCGGCCAGTGCGCCGTTGCGGGTCATGTCTTTCCAGATCACCGAGATCAGCACAACTGGACCGAACGCAGCACCGAAACCGGCCCAGGCGTAGCTGACCAGACCCAGTACGCGGTTTTCCGGGTTAGCGGCCATCGCGATGGCGATCAGGGCAACCAGCAGCACCATGGCGCGGCCGACCCAGACCAGTTCCACCTGGGAAGCGGATTTACGCAGGAAGGTTTTGTAGAAGTCTTCTGTCAGGGCGCTGGAGCACACCAGCAACTGGCAGCTCAAGGTGCTCATTACGGCAGCCAGAATGGCCGACAGCAAGATACCGGCAATCCATGGGTTGAAGAGGATTTTCGCCAGTTCGATGAACACACGTTCGTGGTTTTCAGCCACAGGGCCTGCCGCGTCCGGGTTTGCAGAGAAGTAAGCAATGCCGAAGAAGCCCACCGCTACGGTCCCGCCCAGGCACAGGATCATCCAGGTCATGGAGATGCGACGGGCGTTGGCAATCGACTTGACCGAATCCGCCGCCATGAAACGCGCGAGGATGTGCGGCTGGCCGAAGTAACCCAGGCCCCAACCCATCAGCGAAATGATGCCGATGAAGGTGGTGTTTTTCAGCATGTCGAAGTTGCTTGGGTTTTGCGCTTCGATGGCCAGGAAAGTGGTGTCGACACCACCGGTCGCCAGCAGCACGATGATCGGCGTCAGCAACAGGGCGAAGATCATCAGCGTGGCTTGTACGGTATCGGTCCAGCTCACGGCCAGGAAACCRCCGACGAAGGTGTAGGCAATSGTWGCCGCMGCGCCGGCCCACAGCRCTGTCTCGTAGGACATGCCGAAGGTGCTTTCGAACAAACGGGCGCCGGCAACGATGCCGGAGGCGCAGTAAATGGTGAAGAACACCAGGATCACCACCGCAGAAATGATCCGCAGCAGGCCGCTTTTGTCTTCGAAACGGCTGGAGAAGTAATCCGGCAGGGTCAGGGCATCACCGTTGTGCTCGGTCTGCACGCGCAGACGGCCAGCGACGAACAGCCAGTTCAGGTAAGCACCGATGATCAGGCCAATGGCGATCCAGCTTTCGGACAGACCGGACATGTAGATGGCGCCCGGCAGGCCCATCAACAACCAGCCGCTCATGTCGGAGGCGCCGGCGGACAAAGCTGTCACGACGCTGCCCAGGCTGCGACCGCCCAGAATGTAGTCAGAAAGGTTGTTGGTGGAGCGATAGGCCATGAAGCCGATCAGCACCATTGCTGCGATGTAGATCACAAACGTGATCAGGGTTGGATTGCTTACGCTCATTAAGTGATGCCCTGGCTTTGTTTTTATGTAGCGGCAGCGTGTGAAACCGCCGACAAACGACAACGTTTGTTCAGACGATTTCGAAGCCTGCGCATTTAATGACTGATGTTTCCCCAGGAAAGCCATCAGCCGGTGCACCGATTTTTCATCCGGTTGCACCTTGGGGCGCGAATCCTATTCAACAACGTAAATAGGGTGCAACCCATTTCTTGGGAATAAGTTGCACCCAAGCTGATTTTCTTAAGAAACGGATGTTTTTGCTTCCTTTTAGGGCAGTTACGACGATTTCCTAGAAGCAAAAGCACCAAGGCGAAGCGGTACCATAGTCCCGGAAATTAATTCCTGATGAACTGCCGATTATTCCGATAAAAAAAGGGTTGCACCCGGTTGCACCTCCACGATTGCACGGCTAATCTTGCCGCCAGCTGATGCCACGCGGTCGTGGCAAATATGAGGATAAAAAAATGGCTACTACCACCCTTGGGGTCAAACTTGACGACCCGACCCGCGAGCGCCTCAAGGCCGCCGCGAGCTCGATTGATCGCACGCCGCACTGGCTGATCAAACAGGCAATTTTCAATTACCTGGAAAAACTCGAAGGTGGTGCAACCCTGACCGAGCTGAGTGGTTTGATCAGCAAAGACGCTGACGACACCGGTGAAGTCCATGCCGACCACGCGCACCAGTGCTTCCTCGAATTCGCCGAAAGCATCCTGCCGCAATCGGTGCTGCGTGCTTCGATCACCGCCGCCTACCGTCGCCCTGAGCCGGAAGTGGTGCCAATGCTGATCGAACAGGCTCGCCTGCCGGTGGCCATGGCCGAAGCAACTAACAAACTCGCCGCCTCGATTGCCGAAAAACTGCGCAATCAGAAAAGCGCCGGTGGCCGTGCCGGCATTGTTCAGGGGCTGCTGCAGGAATTTTCCTTGTCGTCCCAGGAAGGCGTGGCACTGATGTGCCTGGCCGAAGCGCTGCTGCGCATCCCGGACAAAGGCACCCGCGACGCGCTGATCCGCGACAAGATCAGCACCGGCAACTGGCATCCACACTTGGGCAACAGCCCGTCGCTGTTCGTCAACGCGGCCACCTGGGGCTTGTTGCTGACCGGCAAACTGGTCGCCACGCATAACGAAGCAGGTTTGACTTCGTCCCTGAGCCGCATCATCGGCAAGAGCGGCGAGCCGATGATCCGCAAGGGCGTCGACATGGCCATGCGCCTGATGGGCGAGCAGTTCGTCACCGGCGAAACCATCGCCGAAGCCCTGGCCAATGCGAGCAAGTTCGAAGCCAAGGGTTTCCGCTATTCCTACGACATGCTCGGTGAAGCGGCACTGACCGAGCACGATGCCCAGAAATATCTGGCCTCGTACGAACAAGCCATTCACTCGATAGGCAAAGCGTCCCACGGCCGTGGGATTTATGAAGGCCCGGGCATTTCCATCAAGCTCTCGGCACTGCACCCGCGTTACAGCCGTGCGCAGTACGAGCGTGTGATGGATGAGTTGTACCCGCGCCTGCTGTCGCTGACCTTGCTGGCCAAGCAATACGACATCGGCCTGAATATCGACGCCGAAGAAGCTGACCGCCTGGAGCTGTCGCTGGATCTGCTGGAGCGCCTGTGCTTCGAGCCGCAACTGACCGGCTGGAACGGCATCGGTTTCGTGATTCAGGCGTATCAGAAGCGCTGCCCGTACGTGATCGACTACGTGATCGACCTGGCTCGTCGCAGCCGTCATCGCCTGATGATCCGCCTGGTAAAAGGCGCGTACTGGGACAGCGAAATCAAGCGCGCCCAGGTCGAAGGCCTGGAAGGCTACCCGGTCTACACCCGCAAGGTGTACACCGACGTTTCCTACATCGCTTGCGCCCGCAAACTGCTGTCGGTGCCGGAAGTCATCTACCCGCAATTCGCCACGCACAATGCCCACACCCTGTCGGCCATTTACCACATCGCCGGTCAGAACTATTACCCGGGTCAGTACGAGTTCCAGTGCCTGCACGGCATGGGTGAACCGCTGTACGAACAGGTTGTAGGTAAAGTTTCCGAAGGCAAGCTGAACCGTCCGTGCCGCGTGTACGCACCGGTCGGTACTCACGAAACGCTGCTGGCGTACCTGGTACGTCGTCTGCTGGAAAACGGCGCGAACACTTCGTTCGTCAACCGCATCGCCGACCAATCCATTTCGATCCAGGAGCTGGTGGCCGATCCAGTGGCCAGCATCGAGCAGATGGCGACGCTGGAAGGCGGCTTCGGCCTGCCGCACCCGCGTATCCCGTTGCCGCGTGACCTGTATGGTACCGAGCGCGCCAACTCCAGCGGCATCGACATGGCCAACGAACATCGTCTGGCTTCGCTGTCCTGCGCCCTGCTGGCCACTGCTCACAACCACTGGAAAGCCGCGCCGATGCTCGGTTGCGCCTCCAGCACTGAAACCCCTGCGCCGGTGCTGAACCCGTCCGATTTGCGTGACGTGGTGGGCCATGTGCAGGAAGCCACCGTCGATGACGTTGATAACGCCATCCAGTGCGCCTTGAACGCCGCGCCGATCTGGCAGGCCACCCCGCCCGCCGAACGCGCCGCGATTTTGGAACGCGCCGCCGATTTGATGGAAGGCGAGATCCAGCCGCTGATGGGCCTGCTGGCTCGCGAAGCCGGCAAGACTTTCGCCAACGCCATCGCTGAAGTGCGTGAAGCCGTGGACTTCCTGCGTTATTACGCGGTGCAGGCACGCAACGATTTCACCAACGACGCCCACCGCCCATTGGGTCCGGTCGTCTGCATCAGCCCGTGGAACTTCCCTCTGGCCATTTTCAGTGGCCAAGTCGCGGCCGCATTGGCTGCCGGCAACCCGGTACTGGCCAAGCCTGCGGAACAAACTCCGCTGGTCGCGGCTCAAGCCGTGCGCTTACTGCTCGAAGCCGGGATTCCGGAAGGCGTGCTGCAACTGCTGCCGGGCCGTGGCGAAACCGTCGGTGCCGGACTGGTAGGTGACGATCGCGTTAAAGGCGTGATGTTCACCGGCTCCACCGAAGTCGCTCGTTTGCTGCAACGCAACATCGCCGGCCGCCTGGATGCCCAGGGCCGCCCGATCCCGCTGATCGCCGAAACCGGTGGCCAGAACGCGATGATCGTCGACTCTTCGGCACTGACCGAACAGGTTGTCATCGACGTGGTGTCGTCGGCTTTCGACAGCGCGGGTCAACGTTGCTCGGCACTGCGCGTAC
>NZ_JBFULH010000315.1:0-4816 GCF_056400445.1 Pseudomonas sp. P5_B2
GCCACGGATTTCCAAGTCGTTGGTGGCCAGCACGAAGCCTGCGCCGAGGTCCTGGGTATTGGCGATCGCTTCAAGACGCTTTTCTGCGTCGGGAGTGATTTGCTGGCGCGGCGGTGTCAGCAGGTAAGCATACGCCTGGTGGTGACTGCGACCGACGCGGCCACGCAATTGGTGCAACTGCGCCAGGCCGAACTTGTCGGCACGTTCGATGATGATGGTGTTAGCGCTCGGCACGTCGATGCCGGTCTCGATGATGGTCGAGGCGATCAGCACGTTAAAACGCTTGTGATAGAAATCGCTCATCACCTGTTCGAGGTCACGCTCGCGCATCTGCCCATGGCCGATGCCGATCCGTGCTTCCGGCACCAGTTCGGCGAGGTCGGCGGCGCATTTCTCGATGGTTTTCACGTCGTTGTGCAGGTAGTAAACCTGACCGCCACGCAGCAACTCACGGAGCAGCGCCTCTTTGACCGTGCTCTTGTTCTGCTCCATGACGAAAGTCCGCACGGATAGGCGACGGGCCGGCGGGGTAGCGATGATCGACAGGTCGCGCATGCCTGACACCGCCATGTTCAGCGTGCGCGGAATCGGCGTAGCGGTCAGGGTGAGAATGTCGACCTCGCTGCGCAGGGCCTTGAGCTGTTCCTTCTGACGCACACCAAAGCGGTGTTCTTCGTCGATGATCACCAGCCCGAGGTTTTTGATCTTCACGTCATCTTGCAGCAACTTGTGCGTGCCGATGACGATGTCGATCTTGCCTTCGGCGAGGTCCGCGACGGCGGCGTTCACTTCCTTGGTCGACTTGAAGCGGCTCATCACTTCCACGGTCACTGGCCAATCGGCAAAGCGGTCGCGGAAGCTGTTGTAATGCTGTTGGGCGAGCAAGGTGGTCGGCACCAGAATCGCTACCTGCCGTCCGCCATGCACTGCGATAAAGGCCGCGCGCATCGCCACTTCGGTCTTGCCGAAACCGACGTCGCCGCAGACCAGTCGGTCCATCGGCTTCGGCGCGAGCATGTCGGCGCGTACCGCATCGATGGTGGTTTGCTGGTCCGGGGTTTCTTCGAACGGGAAGCCAGCGCTGAACGTCGCATAGTCGGCTTTCGGGTCTTCGAAGGCATAGCCTTCGCGGGCGGCGCGACGGGCGTAGATGTCGAGCAACTCGGCGGCCACATCGCGCACCTGTTCGGCGGCTTTGCGTTTGGCTTTTTGCCAGGTTTCGGAACCGAGGCGGTGCAGCGGGGCCAAGGCATCGTCGCTGCCGGTGTAACGCGCGATCAGGTGCAGGTTGGCCACTGGCACGTACAGCTTGGCGCCTTCGGCGTATTGCAATGTGAGGAACTCGGCGGCTTGATCGTCGATTTCCAGTGTTGCCAGGCCGAGGTAACGACCGACACCGTGATCGATGTGCACCACCGGCGCGCCTTCGCGCAGTTCGGTGAGGTTCTTGATCACTGCATCGTTGTTGGCGTCTGTGCGTTTTTCGCGGCGACGGCGTTGCATCACGCGTTGACCGAACAGCGGGCTTTCGGCCACCAGCGCCAGGGCCGGATTGTCGAGCACCAGGCCTTCGTCAAGCGGGGCGATGGTGATCGCCAGGCGCTCCTTGCTCGCCACGAAGTCTGGCCAGCTGTCGACGGTTTTCGGTCGCAGCTTCAGGCGTTCAAGCAACTCCAGCAGCACTTCGCGACGGCCCGCCGACTCGGCGGTGAACAGCACGCGACCGGGAAATTCGTCGAGGAAACCAGCCAGCGCCGCCAGTGGCTGAGTGGCCTTGGCTTCGATGGCCAGGTTCGGCAGTTCCCGCGCCGGGAAGCGTTCGCGGCCGACACCGGTTTCCACGTCCTGTTGGCTGGCCACCACGCGCGGCCAGCTCTTCAGGCGGGCAAAGCAATCTTCCACCGGCAGGAACAATTCGGCCGGCGGCAATAAAGGACGGGACGGGTCGACGCGGCGCTCTTCATAGCGGTTGCGCACGTCGTTCCAGAAATTCTCCGCCGCCTGTTCGATGCCCGGCAGGGAAAACACTTGTGTGTCCTGCGGCAGGTAATCGAATAGCGTGGAGGTTTCGTCGAAGAACAGCGGCAGGTAGTACTCGATACCGGCCGGGGTAATCCCGCTGCTCAGATCCTGAAAGATCGGACAGCGGCGGAAGTCGACATCAAAGCGCTCACGGAAGCGTGCCTTGAAGCGGGTGACCGCGTCTTTTTGCAGCGGGAATTCCCGCGCGGGCAGCAAGCGGACGGTGTCGACTTTATCAATAGAGCGCTGGTTTTCCGGATCGAATGTACGAAGGGTCTCGATTTCGTCATCGAACAAGTCGATGCGGAACGGTAGTTCGCTGCCCATCGGGAACAGATCGATCAGCGAACCGCGAACAGTAAACTCGCCATGCTCGTACACCGTGTCGACGTAGCGATAACCGCTGGCTTCGAGCCGGGTGCGCATTTGTTCAACGTCGAGCTTCTGGCCAACGTCCAGCACCAGGCTGCTACCCAGCAGGAATTTGGTTGGGGCGAGGCGATGCAGGGCTGTGGTGATCGGCACCACCAGAACGCCATGACTCAGCTCCGGCAACCTGTAAAGGGCGGCGATGCGCTGGGAAATTATGTCCTGGTGCGGCGAAAACAGATCGTAGGGCAGGGTTTCCCAGTCCGGGAAATGCAATACGGGCAAATCCGGGGCGAAGAAGCTCAGCTCCTGTTCCAGCCGTTCGGCACTTTGGCTGTCGGCGGTCAGCAGCTGGGTAAAGCGTTTGGCAGCGCTGGCAGCCTCGGCGATGGCCAGGCTGAGGGCGGCACCGGGCAGGTTGCCCCAGTGCTGTTTACCTGCCGCGGCAGGGAGAAGCGGTAGACGCAGAACGGGCACGGAAGGTTGAGCTCCAAGCGTTGCGACAAAGTCGGTAATTGTAGCGGTCCCGGGTGCCGCCTGTCAGTTGCAGACTGTGTCTATTACGCAGGTTTGGCGAAATGTAGTGGTAAAGACAAAATCCACCGGTTTTTTACTGAAAATTGCTGAATATGTAGTGGCAAAACCAACTGGTGTTTCGGAGGGTTACGGACAAGGTAGCGTTATCTCCAAAAAATTGACTGCGCTGCAAGCCCCGGTTTTATTGGGCTTTAGCGGGGCGTAATTTTTTTGAACAGGAAATTCTTACAGATCGCACGACAAGCGCGCATTGCTACGGGAGGGAGTCGGCGGCATAATGTAGCCCCTTTTTTCTGCCCCTACATGTGGAAGGTTCCCGTGACTCAGAAGCCCGACCAGTGTCTTGGTGAATGGATCGACCGTGAAGCACTCGCAGAAGCGATGATTCCGCTTATCGGTCAGCTCTACCGCAATAACAACGTGGTGAGCTCGATCTATGGCCGCAGCCTGATCAACCGTTCAGTCATTGCGATTCTCAAAGCTCACCGCTTTGCTCGTCATCGTCAGTCCGATGACACTGAATTGTCCGTCCACGAAACATTCCCGCTGCTCAAAGCGATGAGCGAGCTCAAGCTCGGCGCCGCTTCGGTAGACCTGGGCAAGCTTGCGGTCAAGTTCAAGGCCGAAGGCAAAGGTCGTACTGCCGAGCAGTTCGTCCGTGAAGAACTGGCTGATGTGGTTGGTCAGCAGAACGTTGCCGCTCGTAAAGGCACTGACGTTGTCCTGTACGGCTTCGGTCGTATCGGCCGTCTGCTGGCGCGTATCCTGATCGAGAAAACCGGTGGTGGCGACGGCCTGCGTCTGCGCGCCATCGTTGTCCGCAAGGGCGCCGAAAACGATCTGGTCAAGCGTGCAAGCCTGCTGCGTCGTGACTCGGTTCATGGTCCGTTCGATGGCACCATCACCATTGATGAAGCCAACAGCACCATCACCGCCAACGGCAACCTGATCCAGGTTATCTACGCGAAAAACCCGACTGAGGTGGATTACACCCAGTACGGCATCAAAGACGCGCTGCTGGTGGACAACACCGGTGTATGGCGTGACGCTGATGGCCTGGGTCAACACCTGGCTTGCCCGGGTATCGACCGCGTTGTTCTGACTGCGCCGGGTAAAGGCAAGCTGAAGAACATCGTTCACGGCATCAACCACGGTGAAATCACCGCTGACGACAAGATTGTTTCCGCCGCTTCCTGCACCACCAACGCCATCGTGCCGGTGCTGAAAGCTGTGAACGACAAGTTCGGCATCATTAATGGTCACGTTGAAACCGTTCACTCGTACACCAACGACCAGAACCTGATCGACAACTTCCACAAAGGCGATCGCCGTGGCCGTAGCGCCGCGCTGAACATGGTAATCACCGAGACCGGTGCTGCCACTGCTGCTGCCAAGGCACTGCCTGAGCTGGCCGGCAAGTTGACCGGTAACGCGATCCGCGTTCCGACGCCAAACGTGTCGATGGCCATTCTCAACCTGAACCTTGAGAAAGCCGCCACCCGCGAAGAGATGAACGAGTACCTGCGCTACATGGCTCTGCACTCCGATCTGCATAAGCAAATCGACTACGTCAACTCGCAGGAAGTGGTTTCCACCGACTTCGTTGGCTCGCGCCACGCAGGCGTTGTGGACGCTGAAGCGACCATCAGCCAAGACAACCGCGTTGTTCTGTACGTTTGGTACGACAACGAATTCGGTTACAGCTGCCAGGTAGTACGCGTGATGGAAGACATGGCCGGTGTAAACCCGCCAGCTTTCCCGCGCTAAGCGTTAGCGACACATGAAAACGCCCCGACTCAGGTCGGGGCGTTTTTTTTTATGCGGTGATCGTTCCCATGCTCYGCGTGGGAATGCCTCAATGGACGCTCCGCGTCCGCTCTTCGGCAAG
>NZ_JBFULH010000316.1:0-4807 GCF_056400445.1 Pseudomonas sp. P5_B2
AGCTGAAACACCGGGTCGTCTGATTTCACGACTGCTTCGCAGCCGAACGCAGCCTACGGCAGCTGCTACAAGGAATGCATAGTTGCTGGCATTCCTGACTCGCTCACAGAATCGGTTCTCAGCAACCACACAAAGCGCTATCAAGCACCTTGCGCAATTCCAGCGGATGATCCACCACTACGTCCGCGCCCCAGTGTCGCGGGTTGTCGTCAGGGTGAATGTAGCCGTAGGTCACCGCAGCCGTCTTGGTGCCGGCATCACGACCGGATTCGATATCGCGCAGATCATCGCCGACAAACAACACGCTGGCCGGGTCCAGGTCGAGCATCTTGCACGCCAGAATCAGCGGCTCCGGGTCAGGCTTGCTGTTTTTCACGTGATCGGGGCAGATCAGCAGCGCAGAACGCTCGGCCAGCCCCAGTTGCTGCATGATCGGCTCGGCGAAGCGCAGCGGCTTGTTGGTAACCACGCCCCAGATCAGGTTGGCCTTCTCGATGTCGGCCAGCAATTCGCCCATACCATCGAAAAGCTTGCTGTGAACCGCACACCCGGCGAGATAGCGCTCAAGAAACTCGAGTCGCAGCTCTTCAAAGCCCGGCGATTGCGGGTCCATCGCAAAGGTCACGGCGACCATTGCCTTGGCGCCGCCGGAGATCTCGTCACGAATGTGCTTGTCATTCATGGGCGGCAAGCCACGATCAGCGCGCATCGCCTGGCAGATGGCAATAAAGTCCGGCGCGGTGTCGAGCAGCGTGCCGTCCATGTCGAAAAGGACTGCTCTGATACGCATCGGCTTACTCCTCGCGCAGGGTCTGGATCATGTAATTGACGTCCACGTCGGCCGCCAGTTTGTAGTGCTTGGTCAACGGGTTGTAGGTCAGGCCGATGATGTCTTTGACGGTCAGGCCCGCCATGCGGCTCCAGGCACCGAGCTCGGAAGGGYGGATGAATTTCTTGAAATCGTGTGTGCCGCGCGGCAGCAGCTTCATGATGTATTCAGCGCCGACGATGGCGAACAGGTACGCCTTCGGGTTGCGATTGATGGTGGAGAAGAACACCTGGCCGCCGGGCTTGACCATACGGAAGCAGGCGCGAATGACCGAAGACGGATCAGGTACGTGTTCAAGCATTTCCAGGCACGTGACGACGTCGAATTGCTCCGGCATTTCTTCGGCGAGGCCTTCGGCGGTGATCTGTCGGTATTCGACGTTCACGCCCGACTCCAACTGGTGCAACTGCGCGACTGCGAGTGGCGCTTCGCCCATGTCGATGCCCATGACGGTGGCGCCGCGCTGCGCCATGGCCTCGCTCAGAATCCCGCCGCCGCAACCGACGTCCAGCACCTTCTTGCCAGCCAGCTTGACGCGTTCGTCAATCCAGTTGACCCGCAGCGGGTTGATGTCATGAAGCGGCTTGAACTCGCTTTCACGGTCCCACCAGCGATGGGCCAGGGCTTCGAATTTGGCGATCTCGGCGTAGTCGACGTTGCTCATGGTTCAGTCCTCAAAAACTTGAAAAATCCTGTTGCCCCGGTGTTCGGTCCGGGGATCTTACGATTCGGTGCGGCCACTGATGCGTTGACCCCAGGCCTTGGCGGTGGCGCATAACTGCTCTTCATCCAGGCGGGTCAGGCGCCGGTCGTCGAGCAGTTGCTTGCCGGCGACCCACAGGTGTTTCACGCAGTCCCGGCCGGTGGCGTAGATTAATTGCGAAACCGGGTCATAGACCGGTTGCTGCGCCAGGCCGGACAGGTCAAACGCGACCATATCGGCCGCCTTGCCAACTTCCAGCGAACCCGTTTCAGCCTCGATCCCCAAGGCGCGGGCGCCATTAAGCGTGGCCATGCGCAAGGCTTGATGAGCATCCAGCGCGGTGGCCGAGYCGGCGACGGCCTTGGCCAGCAACGCGGCAGTGCGGGTTTCGCCCAGCAGGTCGAGATCGTTGTTGCTGGCAGCGCCATCGGTGCCGACGGCCACATTGACGCCCGCCTGCCGCAACCGCTCGACCGGGCAAAAACCGCTGGCCAGCTTGAGGTTGGATTCCGGGCAATGAATCACATTGGTGTTGCTTTCTACCAGCATCACCAGGTCTTCATCGCTGATTTGTGTCATGTGAACGGCCTGGAAACGTGGCCCCAGCAAGCCAAGGCGTGCGAGGCGAGCCAGCGGGCGTTCACCGCGCTGGTCGACCGATTGCTGCACTTCGAAGGCGGTTTCATGGACGTGCATGTGGATCGAGGCGTCCAACTCCTCGGCGATCACGCGGATTTTCTCCAGGTTTTCGTCACCCACGGTATAGGGCGCATGGGGCCCGAAGGTGATTTTGATGCGATCGTGGTGTTTGAGGTCGCCAAACAATTCCACACCCTGACGGATGGCATCGTCCGCCGTGCTGGCGCCCGGGATCGGGAAGTCGAGGATCGGAATCGCAATTTGTGCGCGAATACCGCTGTTATGGACGCGCTCGCTGGCAACCTTTGGGAAGAAATACATGTCAGAGAAGCAGGTGATGCCGCCTTTGATCTGTTCGGCGATGGCCAGGTCCGTGCCATCTCGTACAAAGGTTTCATCAACCCACTTGGCTTCTGCTGGCCAAATGTGGTTTTCCAGCCAGCTCATCAGCGGCAGATCATCGGCCAAACCACGAAACAGCGTCATGGCGGCGTGCCCGTGAGCGTTGATCAACCCGGGGCTGAGCAACATGTCCGGCAACTCACGGACTTCAGTTGCGTTAAGCTTCAACGCAGCCGAGCGTGGACCGATAAATACGATGCGTCCGTCACGGATGCCCAAGCCATGCTCTTTGAGGACAACGCCAGCGGGTTCGACGGGTACCAGCCAGGTCGGCAGCAACAACAAGTCGAGCGCAGCGGCAGTGTTCGGCATCGAGGATTGGTTCCAGTGCTTTTGTAAAGGATGGCGAAGTATACCCGAGCGTCTTCGCAGGGGGATCGCTATAATCGACGGCTTTTGTGCTTGAGTGCGGGGTGAGGGATGCGCGATCGACTGTTGGCTGCGGAGAAAGTGARGGCCATCGATTGGCGTGATGGCACCCTGTACCTGCTGGATCAGCGTGTTTTACCTTTCGAAGAGACCTGGATTGCCTACACCAGTGCAGCCGGTGTGGCCGAAGCCATCCGTTCGATGGTGGTGCGCGGTGCACCAGCGATCGGCATCAGTGCGGCGTATGCCATGGTGTTATCGGCCCGCACCCGAATTGCCGAGGGCGGTGACTGGCAGGCCGCTTGGGAAGAGGATTACGCGTTACTGGTCGATGCCCGTCCAACAGCGGTGAATCTGTTCTGGGCCTTGAGCCGCATGCGTGACCGCCTCGACCGTCTCAAAGAAGCCGCAGACCCTCTGGCGGCTCTGGAGGCGGAGGCCATCGCCATTCATGAAAGTGATCGCGAAGCCAACCTGACCATGGCCCAGTTGGGCGTGGACCTGATCCGCAAGCACCAAGGTAATGCCCAGGCGATCCTGACCCACTGCAACACCGGCGCACTGGCCACGGGCGGCTTCGGCACGGCACTGGGTGTGATTCGCGGGGCCTTTATCGAAGGCATGGTTGAGCGCGTTTATGCCAACGAAACCCGGCCGTGGCTGCAAGGTTCGCGTTTGACCGCATGGGAGCTGGCCAATGAAGGTATTCCTGTGACCGTGAATGCCGACTCCGCCGCCGCGCACATCATGAAAGTCAAAGGTGTGACCTGGGTGATCGTCGGCGCCGACCGGATCACCGCCAATGGCGATGTGGCGAACAAGATTGGCACCTATCAGTTGGCGGTCAATGCCATGCACCATGGCGTGCGATTCATGGTGGTGGCGCCGAGTTCGACCATTGACCTGAATATGGCCAGTGGCGATGAAATTCCTATTGAGGAGCGCGATGGCCGTGAGTTGCTGGAGGTTGGCGGCAAGCGGGTCGGGGCGGATGTCGATGCGTTCAACCCGGTGTTCGATGTGACGCCTGCGGACCTGATCGACGTGATCGTTACTGAAAAAGGCATCGTCGAGCGCCCGGACACCGCGAAAATGGCGCAGTTGATGTGCCGCAAGCGTCTGCATTAATTATTTGTGGCGCCTGAGTGATTGCCTTCGCGAGCAAGCCCGCTCCCACATTGGGTCTGTGATATGCCTGAAATCCTTGGGTAACATCAATCAATTGTGGGAGCGGGCTTGCTCGCGAAGAGGCTCTCACAGCCACCAAACAACCCTAATTAAACTGCCAAATCTCCATTCAACTCAGCTCTAAGCCCCTCTCGCTTCCCTCAAGCCTGTCATCGGTCAACTAACTATGCTCCATGCGCGTCTGGGGGATAGGTGCGTGGCGGCTGTTGTGATAACATTCGGCGTTTTCCGAGGCAGCCCCACGGGGTTGTCTTTACTGCGCAAATCCATGGTTCAAATTGTTGATTTGTCGTAAGTCGGTGTATGGCACTCAGCCTGCAGCGGCGAGCTTCGTTCGTCCCATATGGATGTGACGAAGTTTCACCAGAAAAAGGAATCGAGCTTCTCATGGGCGAACTGGCCAAAGAAATCCTCCCGGTCAATATCGAAGACGAGCTGAAGCAGTCCTATCTCGACTACGCAATGAGCGTAATTGTCGGGCGGGCCCTGCCGGATGCGCGCGATGGCTTGAAGCCCGTGCACCGGCGTGTGCTGTTCGCGATGAGCGAGCTGGGCAACGACTTCAACAAGCCGTACAAGAAATCTGCCCGTGTTGTCGGTGACGTCATCGGTAAGTATCACCCGCACGGTGATACCGCGGTGTACGACACCATCGTCCGCATGGCGCAGCCGTTCTC
>NZ_JBFULH010000317.1:0-4802 GCF_056400445.1 Pseudomonas sp. P5_B2
CGCCCAAACCGATCGCGGCGTTGATGCGCAGCTACACCACAATATTCCGCGCGGTTCCGGAATTATTGCTGATCCTGCTGCTGTACTACGTAGGCTCCATGCTTCTCAATTCGCTGATGGTGCAAATGGGCTACGACACCGTGAATGTCAGCGGCCCGCTGGCGGCGATTGTGGTGCTGGGCCTGGTGCAAGGCGCCTACGCGTCGGAGATTTTTCGGGCAGCGATCCAGGCCATTCCTTTTGGCCAGATCGAGGCGGCCAAGGCGTTTGGCTTGAGCGGGTTCGGCCTGTTCCGACGGGTCACGCTGCCGATCATGGCGCCTTACGCCATGGCCGGGATGGCCAACCTGTGGATCAACCTGATCAAGGACAGCGCATTGATCAGCGTGGTCGGCACCAACGAGCTGCTGTACACCGCCAAGCAAGGCGCGGGTTCGACGCGTCACTACTTGCTGTTCTACCTCACCGCCGCGGCGATGTATTACGCGGTGACGTTGGCGTCCAACTACCTGTCTGGACGGCTTGAGCGACGCATCCGTCGCTGGATGCCTTTGGCTTGAGTGAATGAAATGATTCCAGCGTGGATAGTTGAATACGCGGCGCTGTTGGGCCGCGGGCTGCAAACGACCATCACCATTCTGTTGATTTCCAGCGTGTTGGGTTTCGCGCTCGCGGTGCTGGTGGCGCTGGCGCGGATCTCGAAGAACAGAGTGATCGCCAACGTCAGCCTGTTTTACACCAGCGTGACGCGCGGTACGCCGCTGCTGATCCAGATCTACATTTTCTACTACGGTCTGGGCAGCCTGTTTGCGCAGTTCCCGTTGATTCGCAGCAGTTTCCTCTGGCCGTACCTGCGGGATGGTTACTGGTACATCGTGTTTGCCTTGGTGGTGTCGGTGGGCGCTTATGTGGGCGAAGTGATTCGCGGCGGTCTGTTGGCGGTGCCCAAAGGTGAGATGGAAGCTGCTTCGGCGTTTGGCATGACGGCACGCCAGTCGTTGCTGCGGGTGCGTTTGCCTCGGGCGATGCGCCTGTTGTTGCCGACACTCGCCGGGGAAACCGTGATGTTGCTCAAGTCCACCGCGCTGGCGTCGACGATTGCGATTATCGACTTGCTGGGCGCTGCCAACGTGGTGCGGGCCCAAACCCTGCAAGTGTATGAACCGTTGCTGCTGGTGGCCGGCGTCTATATCTGTCTCACGTTTTTGATCGAAGCGCTGTTTGCCTTTGCCGAACGGCGCGGGACGCCCGTGCGCAGGTCGATGTAATGAACGCGCCACGGATCGTCGACCGGTCGTTGCAAGGCATCGGCCTGTGCACCTTGGGTTATACGTTCCTGGCGTTGCAGGATGCCGCCATCAAGTGGCTGGTGGCGGATTATTCGGTGGTCAGCATTCTGTTTTGGCGCGCCCTTGTGGTGGTGCTGGCCTGCCTGTTGGTGGGGCGCTTGCGCTTGGTCCAGCGTGCCTGGCACTCGCCGAGCCGGCGTTTGCTGGTGGTGCGCGGATTGTTGTCGATTGTCGCCTGGGTGCTGTACTACACGGCGGCCCGGGACCTGACCCTGGCGGAAATGACCACGCTGTATTTCTCCGCGCCAATCATGGTCACTGTGCTGGCGGCAGTGATTCTCAAGGAACGCGCGAGCGGCTGGCAGTGGTTCAGCCTGATCATCGGTTTTGTCGGCGTGATCATCGCCTGTCGCCCCAGCAACATGACCGATCCGCTGCCGGTGGTCCTGACGCTGTTAGCGGCGATGTGCTGGGCGTTTACCTACATCCAATTGCGCCAGGTGGATGAGCAGACTTCCGTGCTGGAACAGATGTTGATCACCAACGTGGTGTTTGTGATTTGCATGGCGGTGGCGTTGCCCTGGACCCACACCCCGGCGCCGACCCCGGCCTGGCTGGGTATGCTCGGTGCCGGGTTGGTCGGCGGTATCGGCCAGTTTCTGTTGTTTGCCAGTTTTCAGCGGGCCACTGCAACGTTGCTGGCGCCGTTCGAATACACCGGGTTGATCTGGGCGTTCCTGCTGTCGAGCTTGATCTGGGGCACGCTGATGGATGTGTCGCTGATGGTCGGCGCCGGGCTGATCGCCGTCAGTGGCACCCTTGCGATGATCTTCGGGCGACACCCCTCACAAGACGTCGTCGGTGCTGAATGCTCCGTGTCGCAGCCCCTTTATCCAGCAGCGACAGATGTGGAGCCCGTTGGCGGGGCTGAAGGTGTCGGGGTTCAGCCACCACTCGATCCAGAGTCCGCCGAGCATCGCCGATAAACTGAATCTTCAGATTCGGCCATGGCAATGTTTCGGTTTTAAACGTTCGTGACGCGGGAGGACAAGCAGATGGCGCAGGATGTTTCGTTCAGTGTTCGCAACAATAACGGCGATCCGGTTCAGGTCGGTGCCTGGCTTTTCGAGGGCAATGGCAGCGGGCCGAAAGTGCACTTGCAGGCCGGGGTGCATGCCGATGAAATCGCCGGAATGCTGGTACTGCACCTGTTGATGCAAAAGCTCGAGATCGCCGAGGCCCAAGGTCGGCTCAACGGCTGTGTGACGGTGGTGCCACAAGCCAATCCGCTGGGTATCGGGCAGTTTCGCCAAGGGCGAATTCTCGGTCGTTTTCACGACGCCACCGGGCATAACTTCAACCGCGCGTTCGACCAGTCGGCCGCCATGGCCCAACCGTCGACCAACGTTCAGGAATGGCAAAAAAAACTGGTGCAATTGGCGGCCCCGGCGGATGTGATGCTCGACCTGCACACCGATGACGAAGCGTTGCCCTACCTCTACGTTCACCGGCGTTTCTGGCCCCGTGGCCGCGAACTGGCCGCTGCGATGAAGATGGACGTGGCGATCATCTGGGATGACGGCGGCGATGGCTCTTTCGAAGAAACCATCATCGCGCCGTGGCTGCGCGACGGCGTCACCGAGCAGCACATGGCGGCGACGCTGGAGTTGCGCGGGCAGGGCGATGTTAGCGACCGGTTTGCCGAGCAGGACGCCGAAGGGTTGTACATTTGGCTGTGCGGTTGCGCAGTGATCGATGAAGCGCAGGCCCCCGCCGACTGGCCCGTCGAGGCGATGGAAATGGGCCATATGGAAACCATTCTGGCGCCGCAGCCCGGGGTGCTGATCTTTGAAAAAGAGCTCGGCGATTTCGTCGAAGAAGGGCAGCGCTTTGCACGGATTCTGCGGCGACCGGGCGATCCGTCGTCCGAAGTGGTGTTGGTGGCTGAGCAAGCGGGGCGCATGGTCACCCGCTACCGGGATCGGCTGGTGTCCCAGGGCATGGTGGTGGCGAAACTCACCGGCAGCCGGGTCTCGCGCAACTGGAGCGGCGGGTTGCTGGACCCGAACTAGGTGATTGACGAACAGCATTGCGCCCAGGGGTTGTAAACTGCGCGCCTGATACGCGACAGCCCCAATCATTCAAGTACGAGATCCCCATGGCCAATCACGACATCACGTTCACCCCTGACCCGGACCAGGATTCCATTTCCTCCGACGTAGCCGGTTTCGGCGGCCTGCTGGTCTCCACACAAATCCCTACTCGCGTTGACGGCAGTCTGGAATTGGGTGGGATCGTCGAGCAGAGTGAATGCACGCTGCAAGCGCTCAAAGTCGCGCTGGAACGCGCCGGCAGTTCGATGGATCGGGTGTTGCACCTGACCATCTACCTTACCGACATGGCCGACCGTGCCGCGTTCAACGAGGTCTACAAGCGTTTCTTCGCCAAGCCGTGGCCGGTTCGCGCCGCTGTGGGCGTGGCCGCGTTGGCGGTCGAAGGCATGCGTGTGGAAGTCACTGCGATGGCGGCCAAGGGTTGAATCGTTGAACGGGATTGGAGTTAGTAACACTCCAATCCCGTTCTACCTTTACGGCTGACCTGGCAGCGGCGGGGTACGCGGCGGAATCAAGCGTTTCGACCCGGTCGCTTCGAACGCCGACGCCAAGCGCAGCAGCGACGAATCGTCATAGGCGCGACCGGCGAAGGTCAGCCCGACGGGCATGCCGATGTCCGGCATGATGCCCATTGGTACGGTGACGGTAGGGACTCCGAGGTGGCGGATGGCGAGGTTGCCATTGGCGACCCAGATGCCGTTGCTCCACGCGATGTCTGCAGACGCCGGATCGACATCGGCATTCGCCGGGCCAACGTCAGCGACCGTCGGGAACAGCACTGCATCGAGCCCCAACCGATCCATCCACTCTTCAAGATCGATACGCCGCGTCTGTTCAAGCCCGCGCAAGCCATCAGGCACGGTGGTGATCTCGTTCCACGGCGTGATACCGCGCTCGGCCATCCGCACATACTCGTCCATGCCCGCGGCAAGGTCGCCCTCGCGGTTAGGCAGCGTGCCGGAATCGTGGGGGAAAATCAGCGGTCCGTCGACGTCGACCAGGCGGTTCAGCTTTGGATCGCCATTGGCCTGAAGGAAGTCATCGAACGCCCAGGCCGTCAGGTCCCACAACTCATGGTGCAGGAACTCTTTGGAGACGATGCCGCGATTGAACACGGTCGGCGCCCCCGGACGGTCGCCTTCGCAATTGGAAACCAGTGGGAAGTCGACCTCGACCACTTCAGCTCCGGCCGCTTCGAGCGCTTGGCGAGCCGCTTCCCACAGACCGATCACCGAGGCGCGAGTGTTGATGCGCTGCCCCGTCGGCCCGCCGATACCCGGCGCTTCGCTGGTGCCTGCGTCGGGGTCTTTGTTGATGTACATCCGCGGCACGCCGAAACGCTTGCCGGCAAGCGCCTCGGATTTTGCCGCCAGTTCATGATAGGAGGCAGGGCGCACTG
>NZ_JBFULH010000318.1:0-4762 GCF_056400445.1 Pseudomonas sp. P5_B2
CTCGATCGCTTCTTCGATGCCGCCGACCATGTAGAACGCTTGTTCTGGCAGGTGGTCGTAGTCACCGTTGAGGATGCCTTTGAAGCCAGCAATGGTGTCTTTCAGGGAAACGTATTTACCCGAAGAACCGGTGAAGACTTCAGCCACGAAGAACGGCTGCGACAAGAAACGCTGGATCTTACGAGCACGGTTTACCAACTGCTTGTCTTCTTCCGACAGCTCGTCCATACCCAGGATCGCAATGATGTCCTTCAGTTCTTTGTAACGCTGCAGAACATACTGTACACCGCGAGCAGTGTCGTAGTGGTCCTGGCCAATTACGTTCGGGTCCAGCTGGCGCGAAGTCGAGTCGAGTGGATCGATTGCCGGGTAGATACCCAGGGAAGCGATGTCACGGGACAGAACGACGGTGGCGTCCAAGTGGGCGAAAGTGGTCGCTGGCGACGGGTCAGTCAAGTCATCCGCAGGTACGTATACCGCTTGGATCGAGGTGATCGAACCGTTTTTGGTCGAAGTGATACGCTCTTGCAGAGTACCCATCTCTTCGGCCAGGGTCGGCTGGTAACCTACTGCGGAAGGCATACGGCCCAGCAGTGCGGATACTTCAGTACCGGCCAGGGTGTAACGATAGATGTTGTCGACGAACAGCAGAACGTCGTTACCTTCGTCACGGAACTTCTCGGCCATGGTCAGGCCGGTCAGTGCTACGCGCAGACGGTTACCCGGCGGCTCGTTCATCTGACCGTAAACCAGTGCCACTTTGTCCAGAACGTTGGAATCCTTCATCTCGTGGTAGAAGTCGTTACCCTCACGAGTACGCTCACCCACACCGGCGAACACGGAATAACCGCTGTGCTCGATGGCGATGTTACGGATCAGTTCCATCATGTTTACGGTTTTGCCTACACCGGCACCACCGAACAGACCGACTTTACCACCCTTGGTGAACGGGCAAACAAGGTCAATTGCCTTGATGCCGGTTTCCAGCAGGTCGTTGCCGCCCGCTTGTTCAGCGAAGGTTGGCGCAGGACGGTGAATGCCCCAGCGCTCTTCGGTGTCGATCGGGCCAGCTTCGTCGATCGGGTTGCCCAGAACGTCCATGATCCGGCCCAAAGTCGCTTTACCGACCGGTACGGAGATGGCGGAACCGGAGTCGATGACGTCCAGACCACGCTTCAAGCCCTCGGTGGAGCCCATCGCAATGGTACGAACCACGCCGTCGCCCAGCTGTTGCTGAACTTCCAGAGTGGTTGCGGCCGCGCTTTGTACAGTCAGCGCGTTGTAGATGCTCGGTACGCTGTCGCGTGGGAATTCCACGTCGATAACGGCGCCGATGATTTGAACGATACGTCCGCTACTCATAGCTGGATCCTCTGAATATTTGAACCGTTAAACCGCGGCAGCGCCGCCGACGATTTCCGAGATCTCTTGGGTGATCGCAGCCTGACGCGCCTTGTTGTAGATCAGCTGCAAATCGCTGATCAAATCACCGGCGTTGTCGGTAGCGTTCTTCATCGCGATCATCCGCGCAGCTTGTTCAGCCGCGTTGTTCTCGACCACCGCCTGGTAGACCTGCGACTCCACGTAACGAACCATCAAGCCGTCAAGCAGCTCTTTGGCGTCCGGTTCGTAGAGATAGTCCCAGTGGTGCTTGAGTCCTTGATCCGGGGTTGCCACCAGCGGAACCAACTGCTCCACGGTAGGCTGTTGCGTCATGGTGTTGATGAACTTGTTGGACACCACGGACAGGCGGTCAATACGGCCGTCCAGGTAGGCATCCAGCATCACCTTGACGCTGCCGATCAGATCATTGATCGACGGCTCTTCACCCAGGTGGCTGATAGCTGCTACGACGTTGCCGCCGAAGTTACGGAAGAAAGCCGCACCCTTGCTACCCACTACACACAGATCAATCTCGACGCCGTTTTCGCGGTTTACCGCCATGTCCTTGACCAGAGCCTTGAACAGGTTGGTGTTCAAACCACCACACAGACCACGGTCAGAGCTCACCACGACGTAACCGACGCGCTTTACTTCACGCTCGATCATGAACGGGTGGCGATATTCCGGGTTGGCGTTGGCCAAATGACCAATAACCTGGCGGATGCGCTCCGCGTAAGGACGGCTAGCAGCCATGCGCATTTGTGCCCTGCGCATTTTACTGACCGCCACTTTTTCCATGGCGCTGGTAATCTTTTGCGTGCTTTTGATGCTCGCAATCTTACTGCGAATCTCTTTTGCGCCTGCCATGTAACACCTATCAGGTTAGCAAGCGGGAGCCTTGCGGCTCCCGCTGCGGCTTACCAGGTTTGGGTGGCCTTGAACTTCTCGATACCAGCTTTCATGCCTGCATCGATTTCGTCATTGAAGTCACCCTTCACGTTGATCTTCGCCATCAAATCGGCGTGATCGCGGTTGAAGAAGGAAATCAGCGCTTGTTCAAAGCTACCGATCTTGGCGATCGCGACGTCAGTCAGGAACCCACGCTCAGCGGCATACAGCGACAGCGCCATGTCAGCGATCGACATTGGTGCGTATTGCTTCTGCTTCATCAGCTCGGTAACGCGCTGACCATGGTCAAGTTGCTTACGGGTCGCTTCGTCCAGGTCAGATGCAAACTGGGCGAATGCCGCCAGTTCACGGTACTGAGCCAGAGCGGTACGGATACCACCGGAAAGCTTCTTGATGATCTTGGTCTGAGCGGCACCACCCACACGGGATACCGAAACACCGGCGTTCACTGCAGGACGGATCCCGGAGTTGAAAATGGCCGATTCCAGGAAGATCTGACCGTCAGTGATGGAAATCACGTTGGTCGGAACGAACGCGGAAACGTCGCCAGCCTGGGTTTCGATGATCGGCAACGCGGTCAGGGAACCGGTTTTGCCGGTCACTGCGCCGTTGGTGAACTTCTCTACATATTCTTCCGAAACACGGGATGCGCGCTCCAGCAGACGGGAGTGGAGATAGAACACGTCGCCTGGGTAAGCTTCACGGCCTGGTGGACGGCGCAGCAGCAGGGAAATCTGGCGATAAGCCACTGCTTGCTTGGACAGATCGTCATAAACGATCAGCGCGTCTTCACCGCGGTCGCGGAAGAATTCACCCATGGTGCAACCGGCGTAAGGTGCCAGGTATTGCAGTGCTGCAGATTCCGAAGCGCTCGCTGCCACGATGATCGTGTTAGCCAGTGCGCCGTTTTCTTCCAGCTTGCGAACAATGTTAGCAATGGTCGATTGTTTCTGACCGATGGCTACATAGACGCAGAAGATTCCGCTGTTTTTCTGGTTGATGATCGCGTCGATCGCCAGAGCGGTTTTACCGATCTGACGGTCACCGATGATCAGCTCACGCTGGCCACGGCCGACAGGGATCATGGCATCGACAGCCTTGTAGCCAGTCTGTACAGGCTGGTCTACCGACTTACGCCAGATCACGCCTGGAGCAACTTTCTCGACCGCATCGGTCAGAGTATTGTTCAGCGGACCTTTACCATCAATCGGGTTACCCAATGCGTCGACTACGCGACCCAGCAGTTCCTTACCAACCGGAACTTCGAGGATACGGCCGGTGCACTTGGCGCTCATGCCTTCAGCCAGAGACTGGTATGCGCCCAATACAACGGCACCTACAGAGTCTTGCTCCAGGTTGAGAGCCATACCGAAGACGCCGCCCGGAAACTCGATCATCTCGCCGTACATTACGTCGGCCAGACCGTGAATCCGCACGATACCGTCAGACACGCTGACGACAGTGCCTTCGTTACGGGCTTGAGAGGTCACATCGAGCTTGTCGATGCGGCCCTTGATAATTTCACTTATTTCGGAAGGATTGAGTTGCTGCATTGCTCTGCTGCCCCTTCAAACTCAAGATTTCAATGCTTCGGCAAGGTTCGCGAGTTTGCCGCGAACCGAGCCATCGATAACCAGGTCGCCGGCGCGGATGACAATGCCCCCAATAAGGGATTTGTCTTCCTCGACTTGCAGGCGCACTTCCCGGTTGAGTCGTGCACTGAGAACCTTGGCGAGTTTGTCTTGCTGTTCTTGGTTCAATGCAAAAGCACTGGTCACTTCAACGTCTACCGACTTCTCTTGTTCAGCCTTGTACAGGTCAAACAGAGCGGCGATCTCCGGCAAAAGCGGGAGACGGTCGTTTTCGGCAACGACGTGAATGAAGTTCTGTGCCTTGGCATCAAACTTGTCGCCGCACACGTCAATAAACGTGGCGGCCTTGTCTGCGCTCGTCAGTCGCGGGGCCCTGAGCACGCGCTGCATAGTGTCGTCTTGCGACACTGCTGCAGCCAGGCCGAGCATGGCTGACCAAGAGGCCAGTTGCTGGTGGGCCTGGGCGTGCTCGAAGGCTGCCTTAGCGTAAGGTCGGGCCAACGTGGTCAATTCTGCCATGATCGCCCTCGCTTAAATTTCAGCAGCCAGTTTGTTTACCAGCTCCGCGTGCGCGTTTTGATCGATTGTGGAACCCAGGATCTTCTCGGCGCCAGAGACYGCCAGGCTACCCAGTTGGGCACGCAGCGCGTCTTTGACACTGTTCAGTTCCTGTTCGATCTCGGCCTGAGCCTGAACCTTCACACGGTCAGCGTCGATACGGGCTTTTTCAACAGCCTCTTCAACGATCTGGTTACCGCGTTTCTTGGCTTGCTCAATGATTTCGGCTGCCTGAGCTTTAGCTTCGCGCAGTTGTTGACCCGCTTTATCTTGGGCCAATTCCAGGTCGCGAGCTGCTCGGGCGGCAGCGTCCAGTCCAT
>NZ_JBFULH010000319.1:0-4747 GCF_056400445.1 Pseudomonas sp. P5_B2
GGCCTTGCCGGTCGAGCACATCAATTTGCATCACCAAGGCCGGCAGATTGGCTGGGTCCAGCTGTAATGTGCGCTCCAACGCCTCCTGCGCCTCTTTCAGTTCGGCGTTGTGCAGGTGCAGACGCGCTAACTGGTATTGGTTCTGGGCGCTGGGCGGTTGACTTTTAAGGGCCAGTTCCCAGGCATCGATCGCTTGCTCCAACGGCCCGAAATACAACCCCAGATCATCCGGCGACAGCCCCAGCAGTGCGTTGACGGCGGCAAATCGCACCTTTTCTACGTCGTCATCGAGCAACGGCCCAATTAATAGACTGCGTTGCCCGGAGGAGACCAGCCCACTGATGCTCTTGATCGCGGCGATCCGCACGTCTTCATTGGGGTGTTGCAGGTCCGCGGTCGCCAGTTTCAGGGMCTGCGGGCTTGGGTAATTGGGCAACTCGGCATGCAGCCAGATGCGCCGCTTGGCCGACAGATCGGGACGGCCCATTTGCTGGTAAAGCACACGTGCAGCCCCCGGTTGACCGGCACGCACCTGAGTCAACGCCTCGCTGTAACCACGTTTGATGGCTTCGGGCACTTCAGGCGTTGTGCTGCGCAGCAATAGCCAGGCGCTGGCGATGGCAAACAGCACACAGAGACTGATGAGCAAGTAGCGGCGGGACTGGGGCATGCAGGAATCCAGGAGCTGGCAAGCTTTTGCAAAGGTCGTCAGCTTCGGTCAGGCCGGGCTGTGAGTCAAACCCTGACATGGCTCAATGTCGTCGATTTTGCCTACAGGTTCCGTCGACATTGAAACCTGTCGAGGCCTTCAAGCAGTGACTACGCTTGCTAGAGATGACTCCAAGAGTGTTCCCATGCAACCGTTGCTTCAATACTTCAAGGCCATACTCAATCCCGGACAAGGGGTGCTGCTGTTTGCCTTGAGAACCATCGTGGCCGGGTTGCTGACGCTGTACCTGGCGTTCCTGTTCGACCTCGACCAACCCAAGTGGTCAATCATGGCCGTGGTCATTGTCAGCCAGCCTCTGGCCGGCATGGCACTGGCTCGCAGTTTCGGCCAGGTCATCGGCACCACGCTGGGTGCTGCCGCAGCGGTGGTGATCATGGCGATCTTTCCCCAGGCGCCGCTGCCGTTCATCGTCACACTGGCCCTGTGGCTGGCGCTGTGCACCGCCGGTGGCACCTTGTTGCGCTATACCAGTTCCCAGGCGTTCGTGCTCAGCGGCTACACGGCGGTGGTGGTGGCGTTGTTGGCTGTGCCTGATCAGGACGGCACTTTCCTGCTGGCCGTTACGCGCCTGACCGAGACGCTTCTGGCGGTGGCTTGTGTCTGCGTCGTCAGCCTGCTGACGGCGCGTCCGGAAGCCGTGGCCCGGAGTTACTTCACCAAGATTGATCAAGTGATCAAGTTACTGGCGACACACGCCGCTGCCGTCATTCGAACCGAAGAAAGCGACGCCGATTTCCAACGCAGGCAAATGCAGCTGTTAGGTGAAATCAGCACCCTTGAGGGATTACGTCGGCATCTTTACTTCGATGCGCCTCGATTACGCAGTGCCAATAGCCTGGTCCAGTTGCTGGGAAATCAATTGGTGTTGCTGACATCACGGTTAATGGCGTTGCGCCATCAGCGGGAGCTGCTGACCGAGCGCTGGAAAGGTGATCTGCCTCTGGAAATACAGCGTTTGCGCGCCGAAGAACTGACGTTTCTCGATGAACTGGCGCAAAAGGGCCGCTCGCTCTCGGCCGATGCACGCAAGCATTTTGCGGCATTGCAGCAGCGTTTCGATGATCAGGCGTACAAGGCTGAACAGCTGACCGAAACCATGCCAGCCACGCTGCGTTCGCTGGCTTGGGCTCTGCGCTGGGAGCAGGCGCGTTTATTACAGCAACTGGAGCAGATTCTGGAATTGAGCGACGCCATTCAGGAAGGACGTCAGGCCAGCAGCGTCTTTCGGGGACAGGAAAATCCGCTGCATCTGGATTTCACCCTGGCCGCGATGAACGCCATTCGGGCCTTTACCGCGTTTGTGGTTGCGGGGCTGATCTGGATCGAGACGGGTTGGGATGGCGCGCGCGGCGGAATGGTTCTGGTAGGGATTCTTTGTTCGCTGATGGCAACATTTCCCAGACCGCTACAGGCTGCGCAAAGCTATGCAAGGGGCCTGGGCCTGGCATTGCTGGTGTCGGCGCTTTATCAATTCATGCTGATGCCTATGATCAGTAATTTCGAGCTGATGGCATTGATGTTGGCGCCGTTGCTGTACGCGGTCGCGGTGGGGCTCGCCACGCCGGCGACCACCGGCACTGGCGTCGGTCTTGGGTTGTCGACCTTTCTATTGTTGGGGCCGCAAAACGTCGGTATCGGCCAGAACAGTGCGATTCAGTGGTTCGAGTTCGCCGGCGCCTATGTCAGCGCAACGGTGCTGGCATTGAGCGTCTTCGCCTTGATCTTCCCGTTCAGGCCCGGCTTGCGGATTCGCCGGCTATTCAAGGAAAACGCTGAGCAAGTCCGTGCCTTGATGAAGGCGCCAGCCACCGACGAACAGCAATTTGCCTTTGAAAGCCGCATGGTCGATCGACTGACCATGATGTTGGGCTTGTTGCCGGCGACCAGCGACAAGTCTTCCGGAGAATTGTTTCAGGTCAGCCTCGGGTGCATGGCCCTGGGCGTTGCGTTGAACCAGCTCAGGCAGCAGGGGCAGGGCAACACCTTGCTGAGTTCAGAACAACAGCGCCGGTTGTTGGCGGCGGTCCGGGACTGTGGAAGATGGGTTGCCGGGCGGCCCGGGGTAGACCTCGACCGCCTGCTGGGGGAATTGCACACCCTGGGCGACGAGCTGGACGATCTGCATCTGGAGGTTCACGAGCACCTGTGGTCGGTGTTCCGGATGCGTGTGGCGCTGCTGATCGTGGAGTCGTTCATACAGCGATACCGCGAGTACTTTCAACCTGTAGATGTCGCGGGAGTGCCAGCCCTTGCCCATTGATTTTGAACTGGGTGGCGTGTACTTGCCGCCAATCGCTCAGGCGCTGCTCCTGGCGCTGCCGATCTTTCTCGCGCTGGACTGGGGCTTGCGTCGCCTCGGCGTGCTGCGTTTTGTCTGGCATGAAGCGTTATTCGAGGGCGCGCTGTATGCCTGCGTGTGCGCAACGTTGATTCTGGTAATGGGAGCCTGATGCCTTGAAGAACATCCTTCCCCGACTCGTCACACTGGGCGTTGTAGTGCTGGCCTTCATTCTTGGCTGGTTTGCCTGGGAACATTACACCCGAGCCCCCTGGACACGGGATGCGCGGGTGCGCGCTGATGTGGTGACGTTGTCTGCCGATGTCTCAGGGCGCATCGTCAGGCTGGGGGTTCGAGACAACCAGCATGTTGAGAAAGGTCAGTTACTGCTGGAAATCGACCCGGCTCGTTACACCCTGGCAGTGGAACACTCCAAACGTTCAGTAGAAGTGGCGAAAGCTTCACTGGGGCAGTCCCAGGCGGCGATTGCCGCCAGCGAATCACTGCTCAGACAGCGACGCAGCGAAGAGCACCGGCGGCGTACGCTGAAGGAGCGCTCGGCAATCTCTGGTGAAGAGTGGGAAAAAGCCAACACGGAGGTGACCGTGGCTGAAGCCGATCTGCTCCGCAACCAGGCCAATCTGATATTGGCCCAGGCCAATGTGGAATTGGCCACCGCGGCATTGACCCAATCCGAACTCAACTTGCAACGCACTCGGGTCGAATCGCCCGTCACCGGTTATGTCACCAACCTGCTGACCCGTCAGGGCGACTATGCCACTGTCGGCGGCCCACTGTTGGCACTGGTGGACAGCCAGTCGTTTTATGTCAGCGGATACTTTGAAGAGACCAAATTGCCGCGCATCGCAGAGGGCGACCGGGTCAACATCGAATTGATGAGCGGCGAAGCCTTCGGCGGCACCGTGCAAAGCATCGCCGTTGCAATCGCCGACCGAGAAAACCTGCCGGGTGGACGCCTGCTGGCCAGCATCAACCCCAGCTACACTTGGGTCAAGCTTGCACAACGGGTGCCGGTACGGATTCAGATCGACGCCGACTATGCCAGCAAAAACATCCTTCGCGCCGGGACAACGGCGACCGTCACCGTCCTCGAAAACCACGATGACAAGGCAACCCACTAACCCCTGTGGGTTTGAGAAACTGCAGCCCAAAAAAAGCCCCGCGACCGAATGAGGCGCAGGGCTAAAAAATCTGGTTGGTTGCGGCCAACCAAAGGAGCTCTTTAAAAAGCTTACTTGCTGGCGACCGTCTCGGGTTGCCAGCCACCGCCCAAGGCTTTGTAAATTGCGACAATGCCGCTATACAGTTCGGTTTCGGCCTGGGCCTGGGTATCTTCAGCGGCCAGTCGCTCGCGTTGAGCGTCGAGCAGGACGAGGAAGTCCGCCGTGCCTTCGCGGTAGCGAATCTCGGCCAGGTCGGCGGCGGCGCGGCTCGATTCACTCTGACGAATCAGTGAGATCAACCGTTGCTGCCGTTTGCCGTAATCGCTGAACGCGTTTTCCGATTCCTCCAGCGCCAACAGCACTTGCTGCTCRTAAGTCGCCAGCGCGCCTTCGGCATCCGCATCGGCAGCGCGTATACGCGCCTTGACACTGCCAAGGTCAAACGCCGCCCAAGTGATGGCGGGGCTCAGTGCCCAGGCGTTGGCCGCCGAGGAACCGATTTGCGAACCACGACCGGCGGTGAAACCCAGGAAGCCGCTGAGGCTGACCCGAGGG
>NZ_JBFULH010000320.1:0-4732 GCF_056400445.1 Pseudomonas sp. P5_B2
TTTATCAGGTAAACCGAGGGGATGCTATCGCTGGCAGGCCAGCTCCCACAGTGGATCGTGTGCTTAGTGACGGAAGTGGCGCATGCCGGTGAATACCATGGCGATGCCGGCTTCGTCAGCGGCTGCAATCACTTCAGCATCACGCATCGAGCCGCCCGGCTGGATCACTGCTGTGATGCCGACCTTGGCCGCGTTGTCCAGGCCATCGCGGAACGGGAAGAACGCGTCGGAGGCCATCACCGAGCCTGCCACTTGGAGGCCAGCATGTTCTGCCTTGATTGCAGCGATACGAGCCGAGTTCACACGGCTCATCTGGCCTGCGCCGACACCGATGGTCTGACGGTTCTTGGCGTAGACGATGGCGTTGGACTTAACGTACTTGGCGACTTTCCAGGCGAAGATCAGGTCGTTGATTTCCTGTTCGGTCGGTGCGCGCTTGGTCACGACTTTCAGGTCGTCGGCGCCGATCATGCCGATGTCACGGCTCTGTACCAGCAGGCCACCGTTAACGCGTTTGTAATCCCACGCAGCGGCGCGATCAGCCGACCATTCACCGCAGGCAAGCAGACGCACATTGGCTTTCGCGGCCACAATGGCGCGGGCTTCTTCGCTGACGCTTGGGGCAATGATCACTTCGACGAACTGACGCTCGACGATGGCCTTGGCGGTTTCAGCATCCAGCTCGCGGTTGAACGCGATGATGCCGCCGAAGGCCGATTCGGTGTCGGTGGCATAAGCCAGTTCGTACGCCTGGCGGATACCGCCCTCGGCGTCCGGGCTCACGGCCACGCCGCACGGGTTGGCGTGCTTGACGATCACGCAGGCCGGCTTGACGAAGCTCTTCACGCATTCCAGCGCAGCGTCGGTGTCGGCCACGTTGTTGTACGACAGTTCTTTGCCTTGCAGTTGGGTCGCGGTGGCGATGCCGACTTCGGCCGGCTTGGTTTCCACGTAGAACGCCGCGCTCTGGTGCGGGTTCTCGCCGTAGCGCATTTCCTGGGCCTTGATGAACTGGCTGTTGAAGGTGCGCGGGAATTCGCTGCGGCCTTCGGTGCTGAGGGTGTCAGCAGCCTGATTCACGGTGCCCATATAATTGGCGATCATGCCGTCGTAGGCGGCGGTGTGTTCGAAGGCCTTGAGCATCAGGTCGAAACGCTGAGCGTAGGTCAGGCCGCCGGCCTTGAGGCCTTCGAGGACGCTGGCGTAATCGCCGGCGTTGACCACGATGGCTACGTCTTTGTGGTTCTTGGCTGCCGAGCGGACCATGGTCGGGCCGCCGATGTCGATGTTTTCGATGGCAGTCGGCAGGTCGCAGCCAGGCTTGTTGATGGTGGCCTCGAACGGGTACAGGTTGACCGCAACCAGGTCGATCGGCTTGATGCCGTGCTCGTTCATGATGGCGTCATCGATACCGCGACGACCAAGGATCCCGCCGTGGATTTTCGGGTGCAGGGTTTTCACCCGACCGTCCATCATTTCTGCGAAACCGGTGTAGTCCGCGACTTCCACTGCGGCAACGCCGTTGTCGCGCAGCAGCTTGAACGTCCCGCCGGTGGAGAGGATCTCGACGCCCAGGGCTTCAAGCTCCTTGGCGAATTCGAGGATCCCGGTCTTGTCGGAAACGCTGATCAAGGCGCGGCGGATCGGCAGGCGGGTAGTCTGGTCGGTCATCTCAATTTCCATCAAAAGCAAAGGAAGTCAGCAAAAAAGGCGACCGGTTTTACGCGGGCGCCTTTCTGGTTTGATTGAATGCTTACAGCAAATCGTACTGCTTGAGTTTCTTGCGCAGCGTGCCTCGGTTGAGCCCGAGCAGCTCGCTGGCCTTGGTCTGGTTGCCCTTGACGTAGTTCATCACGCACTCGAGCAGGGGAGCCTCGACTTCGGAGAGCACCAGGTTGTACACATCCGTGACGGCAGCGCCCTCAAGGTGGGCGAAATAATTGTGCAGCGCCTTCTCGACACTCCCGCGAAGGGTCTGGCCTTCTTCGCTGGGCGTATTGAGGTGCTGTTTCAAATTTACGTTGTCGCTCACGGGTGTAGTTCCACTCACTAAAGTCTCGGTCATCATCGTCATGCGGCCACCCCTTTTTCGTCCCCTGTCAGGCTCTTGTAACGTTCGGCGAAGAAGCCCTGAACGTTGGCGCATTGTGCTTCCGTATCTTCCAAACGATTGAAGTGGGCGCGAAACTCCCTGGCGCCCGGCAAGGTTGCGAGATACCAGCCCACATGCTTTCGAGCGATACGGACACCCATGACATCTCCATAGAAGGCGTGCAGGGCGGCCAGATGCTCTAGCAGAATGCGTTCCACCTCGATCAATTCCAGCGCCGGGAGTTTCTCGCCGGTACGCAGGTAATGCTCGATCTCACGAAAAATCCATGGCCGCCCTTGGGCAGCCCGGCCTACCAACAAACCATCGGCACCGGTCGCGTCGAGCACGTACCGGGCCTTCTCGGGCGAATCGATATCGCCATTGGCGAAGACCGGAATCGACACCGCCTGCTTGATCGCGGCAATGGTGTCGTACTCGGCTTCCCCGGTGTACAGATCGGCACGGGTGCGGCCATGCACCGCCAACGCCGTAATGCCTGCCTGCTCGGCGATCTTTGCCACCGTCAAACCATTTTTGTTGTCCCGGTCCCAGCCGGTRCGGATCTTCAGGGTCACCGGCACATCAACTGCAGCCACTACGGCCTGCAGGATCTCGGTGACCAATGATTCATCCTTCAACAGCGCAGAGCCGGCAGCCTTGTTGCAGACCTTCTTCGCCGGACAACCCATGTTGATATCAATAATCTGCGCGCCCAGTTCGACGTTGGCCCGGGCCGCGTCCGCCAGCATTTGCGCATCACCACCGGCGATCTGGACCGAGCGGGGCTCGGGATCACCTTCGTGAATCATGCGCATCCGCGATTTGCGGGTGTTCCACAAACTCATGTCGCTGGTGACCATTTCCGAGACAACCAGTCCCGCGCCCAATCGCTTGCATAGCTGACGAAAGGGTTGGTCGGTGACCCCCGCCATCGGGGCGAGAATCAAGCCGTTTTGCAATGTGTATGGACCGATGCGTACCGCCGACATAGGACTTCCCTGTTGTGGGGCCGGATCATTAGAGTTCGAAAAAGGGTTGGCATGATACCCGCTCTCGATGACTGGATAAAGGCTGAATTGAACAAAATCTGAACAGCTATTCTGTTATTGCCAGCAGTTTGGTGTGATGGCCAAAGTCAAGAATCTGCCGTCAGGCCTGTAACGGTAAAGCGTTTCACTCGGGGGAGTGGAAGCTCAGGCTGTAGTTCACCGCTTTGGCGCCCGGGTCGAGAATATCCAGCGCGATGTGGATTGGCGTTTGCGGCGGCATTTCCGCCATGCCTTCGAGGTCGCCGTTGAGGTACTCGCCGGGTTTGAAGCGACGGCTGGCGATCAAATGGCCATTAAGGTCGGCAAAACGCAGTTCCAACAACGGGAAGGGCTGGGAGAACGGGGCGCGATTGTAGATGATCGCATCGACCACTAGTGCACCACTGAATTCCGGGTGGCTGCGGACCACCAGGTTGCTGCTTTTGATTTTGGCAATGTCGACTTTGGACGGCACTGTGCAGCCGATTTTCGGGCACAGTTGCTGGAACCAGGGGCGGTACTGGTCCTGGCGAGCCAGCTCGTCGAATTGGTAGGCAATGTATTGGCCTGCGAGCGCGGCGGCGCCGAGCAGGACCAGGAGCAACCAGAACAACCGCCGGCCCCAAGGGGATCGACGTTTTTGCCAATCCAGTTGCAGTGGGTCGTCGGTCAGGTCCTGCAGTACCTCGGCGCGCACGCCCGGCTCACTGCGCTCGCGACGTTTGCGCAACGGTTCGATGGACGGCAGGTTGTCGTCGAGCGCTTCGGTCGCCGTCAGGCGTTCGTGGGTGAGGGGGGCGTCGAGTGGGTCGTGCAGGCGCAGATGGGGCACCTGGGGGTCGTCGTCCGGATCAACCGGTTCCAGCGAAAAAGAAGGCTCGGTTCGCGAGTGTTTGCCCGGTTCGGGGTCTGTTTCCGGCTGTTCCGTTTCTGCTGACTGGGCGCGGTCGGCGGCCGACTCGCTGAAGAGGCTGTCGGACCACGGCCCCTCGTCGTTTTCGACGGTGTCGCGACGAGCACTGAGCCCATCTTCACGGTGCCGGCCAAACTCTGTGGTTGGCTGGATCTCCCGCTGTTCGAGCCGGGCAAGCTCTTCGTCCAGGTCCAGGCTGTCCAGATCCAGTTCGGAGGCGGTCCACTGCTTTTGGCTGATAGCGCGTTGCACCGGCGGCTCAACGATGGCCGGGGCAACCGGTTTAACGGCTTCTTTACCGGCCCGTTGATCCAGCAATTGTTTGGCGGCGTTGAATACCTGCAAGCAGGAGCCGCAACGAACCACTCCACGGGCCACGCTCAACTGAGCATGGCTGACGCGGAAGCTGGTTTGGCAATGCGGACACTGGGTAACGAAGCTATCGGTCATGCGGCGATCCGGTTTATGCAGGCGTTCATTCTAGCGCCGACGGCCGGTGATGCGCACCCAGCCATCGCGATTGGCAATCGGGTCCAGATCGAAGTCTTGAGCGTAGGCAGCGGCAACGTCTTCACCTTGTTCGGCGAGGATACCGGACAACGCCAGGCGACCGCCCGGTTTGACCAGGCTGGACAACTGCGGGGCCAGGGAAACCAGCGGCCCGGCAAGGATGTTGGCGACCAGCACGTCCGCTTTGAC
>NZ_JBFULH010000321.1:0-4725 GCF_056400445.1 Pseudomonas sp. P5_B2
AGCGGCATCATCACGGGCAGCCAGGACAATCTTGTCGTCCTTGAACGAAGAAGTGATGTTGGAAGTAGCATCCGACGTGGCTTTGAATGCTTTGACGACGGCATCGGTGGTCACGATAAAACTGGTGGCGTGGGAATTGGCAGCCACGGCAAGCAGGGCTGCAACACTGAGCAGGCGAAGTCGGGACATGGGTAACTCCTTTAGATAACGATTGAGAGGTGGCGAGGTAACTGTCGGATCAGACGGCTGTCCTACAACGTTCGCCACGTTCTGGTTTGATATTAGGCCTGCTTTTATTCTTTCGCACAGTCCGGTTCTGTTCAGAGTGATCTTCTCAGTCATTCATTGTAAAGCAGGCACACTTTTAAAAACTGTACTTATATTAATATTATTACTGGAAAACTGTACCTGTAGTCCGTGGGCACGGTTGTTTTCAGGCGAAAAGCAGGAAAACGACAAAGCCCGTCGTGGTTTCCCACGACGGGCTCTGTTTTTCAATCTGGATTGCTGGCAGTGGACCCAATAGGTCAGGGCCAGCGACGCTAACTTAGCGCCAGAACGGCTTGCTCAGCTCTTCGTAACGCTGTGCTTCGCTAATCCCTGCGTCAGCCAGCAGACGCGAATCCAAGCGAGCCAGTTGATGGCGGCTGGAGATGCGGCGCTGCCACAGCATCAGGTTGGCGATAACGCGCAGAGGCATGGAAGCCTGGGTTTTTGCAGCAGTGTCTTCGAAGAACAGGTCGGAACTGAGTGTACGTTCCATGATTGACATCCTTCCGCTTGTGGCGGGATTAGGTAGTGGTTTAACTGGTGCCCATGATCCTCTTGTTTGCCTAGTCTCTGTAGATACAGTTCACCTGTATTGTGAGGGACCAGTTAACTGTTAATAGGGGGTGTACTGGTCAAAATTGAGGCAACTGTACCTATCTGCACCTTGGTGGTGCGTTTTTGGTTGCTTGAGTGGAAAATGTAGGTTGGGTCGGTAGGAAATGACCAGTACAGCAGTACAGTTTTAATCAGATTTTTGCCTGAGAACAGCAGGCTGACGAAACTGTGTTTGCGTCAGCCGCCATCTGTACCAATTACATTTTGAGCATGCGCCCCGTTTCTTCCAGATTTATGTGCCAGCTCAGTGCATCACGCAGGATATGCGGCGTGTGCCCGCCAATCGCACAAGCAGCGGTGAAGTAGTCGTCCAGGGCCTGGCGATAGTCCGGGTGCACACAGTTGTCGATTACGACCCGGGCTCGTTCCCGGGGGGCCAGCCCGCGCAAATCCGCCAGGCCGATCTCGGTGACGAGGATATCGACGTCATGCTCTGTGTGATCAACGTGACTAACCATGGGCACGACGCTGGAGATCGCGCCGCCCTTGGCGATTGATTTGGTGACGAAGACGGATAAATGCGCATTGCGCGCAAAGTCGCCCGAGCCGCCAATGCCGTTCATCATCCGCGTGCCGCAGACGTGGGTGGAGTTGACGTTGCCATAGAGGTCGAACTCCAGCGCCGTGTTGATGCCGATAATGCCAAGACGACGCACCACTTCGGGATGGTTGGAGATTTCCTGTGGGCGCAGGACCAATTTGTCCTTGTAGCGCTCGAGGTTACCAAACACGTCGGAATTGCGACGGCTCGACAGCGTGATCGAACTGCCCGACGCAAAACTCAGTTTGCCGGAGTCGATCAGGTCGAATGTCGAATCCTGCAGCACTTCGGAGTACATGGTCAGGTCTTCGAAGGGCGAATCGAGCAGGCCGCACATCACTGAGTTGGCAATGTTACCGATACCGGCCTGCAGTGGGCCGAGCTTATTGGTCATGCGCCCGGCCGCCACTTCCTGCTTGAAGAAGTTGATCAGGTGATCGGCAATCGCCTGGGTTTCGACGTCCGGTGGCAATACGGTGGACGGTGAGTCCGGCTGATTGGTGATCACGATCGCAACGATCTTCTCAGGCGGGATCGGAATGGCAGTGCTGCCAATACGGTCATCAACCTTTACCAGCGGAATTGGCGTACGGGTTGGACGGTACGTCGGGATATAGATGTCGTGCAGGCCTTCGAGATTCGGGTTGTGCGCCATGTTGATCTCGACGATCACGTGTTTGGCGAAAATCGCGAAGCTGGCCGAGTTGCCAACTGACGTGGTTGGCACAATATGGCCGTGCTCAGTAATTGCTACCGCTTCAATTACCGCGAGGTCCGGTAACTTGAGTTGCTGGTTGCGCAGTTGCTCTACAGTTTCCGAGAGGTGCTGGTCGATGAACATCACCTCGCCCGCATTAATAGCCTTGCGCAGGGTGCTGTCCACTTGGAATGGCATGCGTCGTGACAGTACGCCGGCTTCGGTGAGTTGTTTGTCGAGATCGTTGCCCAGGCTGGCGCCGGTCATCAGGGTGATTTTGAGCGGCGAGACCTTCGCGCGCTCGGCCAGTGCCTGGGGCACGGCTTTAGCCTCGCCGGCGCGGGTGAAGCCACTCATGCCGACGGTCATGCCGTCCTCAATCAGAGCGGCGGCGTCGGCGGCGCTCATCACTTTATCCAACAAGGAAGGCAGGCGAATACGGTCACGGTACATGGGATGTTATCTCGGGCAACGGGTAGCAGGACGTGCAGTCTAGTGAATTGCACCGACTCCTGTCCCGCTACCAAGGTCGCAAATGAGGTGTCTATTCCGGGCCTTTAGAGCAAAACACCATTACCGGATCGGTAATAAAAGCGTAGTTTGTCTAACGATTTGCGCAAACAAAAACGCCCCGACGAGTCGGGGCGTTCTGTGTGCCGCTGAGGATTACTCGACGGCTTTAACCATGTCTTCGATGACCTTCTTGGCGTCGCCGAACACCATCATGGTCTTGTCCAGGTAGAACAGCTCGTTGTCCAGACCGGCATAGCCGCTGGCCATCGAGCGTTTGTTGACGATGATGGTCTTGGCCTTGAACGCTTCCAGAATCGGCATGCCGGCAATCGGCGATTTCGGATCGTTCTTCGCGGCCGGGTTGACCACGTCGTTGGCGCCCAACACCAGTACCACGTCGGCCTGGCCGAACTCGGAGTTGATATCCTCCATCTCGAACACCTGGTCGTAAGGTACTTCGGCCTCGGCGAGCAAGACGTTCATGTGGCCAGGCATCCGACCGGCAACCGGGTGGATTGCGTACTTCACGGTCACGCCGCGATGGGTCAGCTTCTCGGTCAGTTCTTTCAGCGCATGCTGCGCCCTTGCAACTGCCAGGCCGTAGCCCGGAACGATGATCACGGTGTCTGCGTTGGTCAGCAGGAACGTCGCGTCATCAGCCGAACCGGATTTGACCGGGCGGGCTTCCTGGGCGCCGGCTGGACCTGCATCGGCAGTGTTGCCGAAACCGCCGAGCAGCACATTAAAGAACGAGCGGTTCATCGCCTTGCACATGATGTACGAGAGGATCGCACCGCTTGAGCCCACCAGCGAACCGGCGATGATCAGCATCGAGTTGTTCAGCGAGAAACCGATACCGGCCGCCGCCCAGCCGGAGTAGCTGTTGAGCATCGACACGACTACCGGCATGTCTGCACCGCCAATCGGGATGATGATCAGCACGCCCATCACGAAGGCCAGTGCCAGCATCAAGGCGAAGGCGCTGAGGTTACCGGTCAGCATGAAGGTGATGCCCAGCGCCAGGGTTGCAACACCCAGCAGCAGGTTCAACTTGTGCTGGCCGCTAAACTGCACCGGTGCACCCTGAAACAGGCGGAACTTGTACTTGCCCGACAGCTTGCCGAAGGCGATCACCGAACCGGAGAAGGTGATTGCACCGATGGCGGCACCGAGGAACAGCTCCAGACGGTTGCCCGCCGGAATCGCATCGCCCAGGTTTTTAACGATGCCCAGCGATTGCGGCTCGACCACCGCCGCAATGGCGATGAACACGGCAGCCATACCGATCATGCTGTGCATGAAGGCGACCAGCTCCGGCATCTTGGTCATTTCAACGCGCTTGGCCATGATCGAACCGGCAGTGCCGCCGACCAACAGACCCACGATAACGTAACCGATGCCGGCGGTGGCCAGCTCAGCACCCAGCTTATAGATGAGGCCTACAGTGGTGAGGATCGCCAACGCCATGCCGAGCATGCCGTATAAGTTGCCGCGACGGGACGTGGTTGGGTGCGACAGGCCTTTCAGGGCCTGGATAAAGCAGATCGACGCGATCAAGTAGAGCGTCGTGACAAGGTTCATGCTCATTACTTCGGCGCCTCTTCTTTTACGACTTTCGGGGCTTTTTTCTTGAACATCTCAAGCATCCTGCGGGTGACCAGGAAGCCACCAAACACGTTAACCGCTGCCAGAGCCACCGCCAGGGTGCCCATGGTTTTGCCCAGTGGCGTTACGGTCAGTGCCGCAGCCAGCATGGCGCCGACGATGACGATGGCCGAGATGGCGTTGGTCACGGCCATCAATGGCGTGTGCAGTGCAGGTGTAACGTTCCAGACCACGTGATAACCGACATAAATCGCCAGCACGAAGATGATCAGGTTGTAGATACCGGGGGAGATAAGCTCTTCCATCGTCTGAATCCCTGCTTAGGCGTTTTTGCGGATGACTTGGCCGTCGCGGCACATCAGGCACGCGGCGACGATGTCGTCTTCTAGGTTCACTTCGAACTGGCCTTCTTTGTTGAAGACCAGCTTCAGGAAGTCCAGCAGGTTACGTGCGTACAGTGCCGAAGCATCTGCCGCCACCGCGC
>NZ_JBFULH010000322.1:0-4713 GCF_056400445.1 Pseudomonas sp. P5_B2
AATCCAGGTAGGTCAGTTGCGCATCCACCACCCCGCAGATCGGCGACGCGTCCTGTTTCAGCGACACGACTTTCTTGATGTCCAAATGAGTGCCGTAGGTGTAGGTTTTCGGTGTAACGTCTGCTTCGGCACGGGCCGACAAGGTGCAGATGTTCAGTGCGGCAAACAGGCAAGCGGCGTAGATGGCTTTAGTGTTCATGGCGGTTTCCTCAAGGCTTCAATGGTCAGCGGTTCGTTTGAGCCGAGGCGGTCTGGTTTGCCTCGATGGAACCTATTAGAAGCCTGCGAGGTATCTGGTCTGTGTCGAAAACAGACGCATGTAAATCGCTACGTATCAAAGCCGGGCCTCGATACACAGCGATACAAAACCCCTGGAAAACCGTGTTTTTGCGTCTGGGTGTATCCGCTGCCATGCCAGATACACTGCAATACAAAGGGCTAAAGTCGAGCGGTCCCGGGCTCGATAGACTGTGCGATATCCCCCATTGATAGAGGCCAGGCCCCATGGAACACGTCGATCACATTCTCATCGTGGACGATGACCGCGAGATCCGGGAACTGGTAGGCAACTACCTCAAGAAGAACGGCCTGCGTACTACGGTCGTCGCAGACGGCCGGCAGATGCGCGCGTTTCTTGAAACCACGCTGGTGGACCTGATCGTGCTCGACATCATGATGCCCGGCGACGACGGCCTGATGCTTTGCCGCGAATTGCGCGCCGGTAAACACAAGGCCACCCCGGTGTTGATGCTCACCGCACGCAACGACGAAACCGACCGCATCATTGGCCTGGAAATGGGCGCCGACGATTACCTGGTCAAACCGTTCGCCGCCCGCGAACTGCTCGCCCGAATCAACGCCGTATTGCGCCGCACGCGCATGTTGCCGCCCAACCTGATAGTGACTGAAAGCGGTCGCCTGCTGGCGTTCGGTCGCTGGCGCCTGGACACCTCGGCCCGGCACCTGCTGGACAAGGACGGCACCATGGTTGCGCTGAGCGGCGCCGAATACCGTTTGCTGCGGGTGTTTCTCGATCACCCCCAACGGGTGCTCAACCGCGATCAACTGCTGAACCTGACCCAGGGCCGTGACGCCGACTTGTTCGACCGCTCCATCGACTTGCTGGTCAGTCGCTTGCGCCAGCGTCTGCTCGACGACGCCCGCGAACCGGCCTACATAAAAACCGTGCGCAGTGAGGGCTATGTGTTTTCACTGGCAGTGGAAGTACTCGGGGCGCCCTCATGAACCTCAACCTACGCTGGCCCCGCACCCTCGCCTCGCGACTGTCGCTGATCTTTCTGATCGGCTTGATCCTGGCGCAGGCACTGTCCTTCGGCGCGCAGTATTACGAGCGATACGAAACCGCAAAAACCACCATGCTCGGCAACCTGGAGACCGACGTCTCGACCTCCATTGCCATCCTCGACCGCTTGCCGGCGGCGGAACGAATGAGCTGGCTGAAACAACTGGACCGGCGCAATTACCGCTATCTGCTGGACGAAGGCTCGCCGGGCGAGACCATGCGCGACACGCCGATTGCTGTGACCTCGATCAAGGACGCCATCGGCAAGGATTACCCGATGACCGTGACCGATATTCCCGGCCCGATCAAACACTTCCAGGTTCATCTGAAACTGACCGATGGCAGCCCCGTCACCATCGACGTACGCCCGTCGATGGTGCCGTTGTCTCCGTGGCTGCCCTTCGTCTTACTCGGCCAACTGGCGTTGTTGATCGCCTGTACCTGGCTGGCCGTGCGCATCGCGATCCGCCCGCTGACGCGCCTCGCCCAAGCCGTGGAGACGCTCGACCCCAATGCCCACGCCGTGCACCTGGACGAAAAAGGCCCGACCGAAGTCGCCCACGCGGCCAAGGCGTTCAATGCCATGCAGGCGCGCATCGCCGCCTACCTCAAAGAACGCATGCAGCTGCTGGCGGCGATCTCCCACGACCTGCAAACCCCGATCACCCGCATGAAACTGCGCGCCGAATTCATGGACGACTCCACCGAGAAAGACAAGCTGTGGAACGACCTCGGCGAAATGGAACACCTGGTGCGCGAAGGCGTCGCGTACGCGCGCAGCATTCACGGTGCCACCGAAGAAAGCCGCCGTACCGACCTGGATTCATTCCTCGACAGCCTGGTGTTCGACTATCAGGACATGGGCAAAAACGTGCAACTGAGTGGCAAAAGTGGCGTGGTAATCAATACCCGGCCGCATGCGTTGCGGCGGGTATTGGTGAACCTCACTGACAATGCGTTGAAGTTCGCGGGTGCGGCCGAACTGAAGGTAGAAACCAGAAACGGCAGCTTGTCAGTGACAGTCATGGACCGCGGGCCAGGCATCGCCGAGGAAGAACTGGCCCACGTAATGGAACCGTTTTACCGAGTGGAGAATTCGCGTAACCGCAGCACTGGCGGGACCGGGTTGGGATTGGCGATTGCACAGCAATTGGCAACGGCCATCGGCGGGTCGTTGACGCTGAGCAATCGTGAGGGGGGCGGATTGTGTGCGGAGCTTGGATTGCCGATTCAACCGAGCTGATCTCATCGTTACGCTTAAAGACATCAAGCCAGTCCCTGGTCGTCCAGCGCGTTATCTCGCGGCTGGTCTTTCACCCATTGCCAGAACAACTGATAGCCGACTGCAAGAAGAACGGGGCCGATAAACAAGCCAATAATGCCGCCGCTGATCATGCCGCCCAAAGCGCCAATCAGCACCACAGGCATCGGTACATCGACGCCCCGACCCAGCAACATCGGCTTGAGCACGTTGTCGGCCAAACCCGCGATAAACACATAGATGGCAAATACTACGGACACCGTACTCACCCCCTCACTCGCAAAAACGTAAATGATCACAGGAGCGGTCACCAAGGTGGCGGGTAACTGCATGATACCCAGCAGCAACAGCACAAGCGCTAACAAGCCGGCGCCGGGCACCCCCATCGCCACGAAACCGGCGCCCACCAGCAGCATCTGAATGAAGGCTATACCGATCACACCGCACGCAACTGCGCGAATGGTGGAGGTACACAGCGTGGTGATTTTTGGCCCTTTTACGGGACCACAGATACGCGACACAATTTGCACCGCATTGCGGCCACCACTTTCACCGAACGCCATAAAGATGCCGGCGATCATCAAGGCGACGATGAACATGAGAAACCCCATCCCGGCACCTGCCAGCTGGCTTAAAAGGGCAAGGACGACGTTCTTGATCTCAGGCAGGTATTTTTGAACCAGGTCAGGCAGGTCGGTGACAGCCTGCATCCAGACGCTATGCAGCAGGTTGCCCACCAATGGCCAGTGGGCGATCGTTTCGGGCGGTAGAGGAATCTGGAAGCTACCAGTTTTGACCATCGTCATAGCCCCCTCAACCGAATCAACCAACGACTGTCCCAGCAGACAGACAGTCGCTATCAGGACGCCAATGGCAATAATCACGATTAGCGCCGCTGTGAAACCGTTGCTTCGACCCAGCTTGCGTCTAAGACTGCGTTGCAGTGGATAGAGCGTGATCGCCAGGATGACTGACCACAGCATCAAACTCATGAATGGACTGAAAATCCGGAAGCAAAAAATCGCCATGATGGCGAGCAGCCCCGCACGAATCAGTACATCGAGCATATTTCGGGACAAGGTCTTCTCGGAAAAGATCGAGGGGGGCATTCATAAGCTCCAGAAGCTGAAAACAAGGTGTGAGATCGGTAAATCCAGACTACGTAAAATATCTACAGCGCCCTCTATCCCCAGGCATAAACAACTGAGCAAAAAAATCCCCACGTCTTCGTGAAAAGGCGTGGGGCAAAGGGATTTTAGAAACGAGAGATGAGAAGAGTGGGTACCTGAACAAAGGACCCTCATTGAATTCCCTGCCAATGCTCCTCGACACCAATGAAAAACTGAACTGGCTCTGAAACGAAATTAATAATTATCATAAATTGTTTTTTGATAAGGGCGGATAGGGATAATCCGCTCTGCATGGGCATGGGCATGGGTAGAATCACACCATGCCCAAAACGCCTTCCCCATGCATCTGCCGCAACAACGCCGCGCCACTGTCCATAAATTCCGCCAAGCCGCTCGCTCCCGCCTCCATTGCCAGCCCTTCCAACTGCGCACGCCCATTCAGTTCGGGAAACTCCTCAATCCGCTGCAACAACCGCCACGCCAAAGGGCTCAGTTCAGAAAACTTCACACTCCAGTCCTCCGCCCGCCTCACCAGCAATAATGTCGGCTGAGCCGGTGGCACTTGCGGTTGAAAGTCCGGCCCCACCAATTGCACCGGCCAGGCATACGCCAGCGGCCACGCCAGTGGCGATACCCGCAACGGCCGCTCAAGGATCAACGCCACATCACCCGGCGCTAACGGCTCGGCATCAGACTGCTGCAACGCCATCTCGACCCATTCGTAATGTGCCAGTTCCACCATGAACGGCGGCCATGTGCCCTCGCTCAACGCCTGCGGATCAGCCGCTAGAAACTCGACAAACTCCTGGGCAATCTCCCCGAATTTCGGCGTGCGCGCGCGGTAGTCCCGCAGGAAGATCCGCACGAGCGAACGCCACTGCTCATCACCGAGAATCTTGATCAGCACCGGAAACGTCCCGCTGAGCAACGTCGACAGGTTGGCGAAAATCAGGTCGCGATACACCTGAGCCCGTGCGGCGTTCATTTCAACCGGCGGCGCGCAGTGATCGGGATCGCGC
>NZ_JBFULH010000323.1:0-4702 GCF_056400445.1 Pseudomonas sp. P5_B2
GCTCTGGACCAATTGGGCCAAATCGTTGCTGATCAGCTGGAAAACGGCGGCGAAATCACTCTGCCAGGTATCGGCAAACTGAAAGTGACTGAGCGTCCTGCCCGTACTGGCCGTAACCCTTCGACTGGCGCTGCCATCGAAATCGCTGCCAAGAAAGTTATCAAGCTGGTTGTGGCCAAAGGCCTGACTGACGCTGTTAACAAGTAAGACTTGTTATAAAAAAACCGTGCTCAGGAGCAATCCGGGCACGGTTTTTTTGTGTCTGCGATTTGCTGATTGCCTTGCAACACCACTGAAACAATGTGAGAGCGGGCTTGCTCGCGAAGGCGGAGTKTCAGTCACCATTAAAGTCGACTGACCCACCGTCTTCGCGAGCAAGCCCGCTCCCACAGTTGATTTGTGCCGGTCAGTTACTCAGCTTTTTTTTACCCAGCGTTCACGCCAGACCTGCTGCTCGGATTTGGTCTGGAAGGTCCAGGCAACGAAGCGGCTCTGCTTCTGACCCTGGGACATTTCCACCACCTGGCTTTCCAGTACACCGGCTTTTTTCAGCGCTGTCTGGATGGCTGGAAGGTTCGAAGCTTTCGACACCAGGGTGCTGAACCACAGCACTTTGTGCTGGAAACTTGCACTTTCGGCGATCAATTGCGTTACAAACCGCGCTTCCCCGCCTTCACACCACAGCTCAGCCGATTGCCCACCGAAGTTCAACACCGGCAGTTTGCGTTTCGGGTCGGCACGGCCCAGGGCGCGCCATTTACGCTCGCTGCCTTTGGTCGCTTCGTCCATCGAGGCGTGGAACGGCGGGTTGCACATGGTCAGGTCAAAGCGCTCGCCCGGCTCAAGCAGGCCCAACAGAATGTGCTTGGGATTGCTTTGCAGGCGCAACTGGATGGCCTTGTTCAGCCCGTTGGACTGCACGATGGCTTTGGCGGCGGCGACGGCCGTCGGGTCGATTTCCGAACCGAGGAAGTGCCAGCGGTAGTCGCTATAGCCGATCAACGGATAGACGCAGTTGGCGCCCATGCCTATATCGAGCACCTTGACCGGCGCGCCGCGAGGGATTTCACCGTCATTGACGCTGGCCAGCAGGTCGGCGAGGAAGTGCACGTAATCGGCACGCCCCGGAACCGGTGGGCAAAGGTAGTCAGCCGGGATGTCCCAGTGCGCGATGCCGTAAAACGCCTTGAGCAACGCCCGGTTGAACACACGTACCGCGTCGGGGCTGGCGAAGTCGATACTTTCCTTGCCGTACGGATTGATGATCACGAACTTCGCCAGTTCCGGCGTGGTTTTGATCAGTGCCGGGAAGTCGTAACGACCCTGATGGCGGTTGCGCGGGTGCAAGCTGGCTTTTTCACGCGGCTCCACGGCTTTGGCCGGGGTGGCGGTGTCAGGCTTTTTGCGCGCAGGTCTTGGTGTGCGGGGGGCGTTCATGGGCGTTGTCGATTCGGGTATGGCTAAAAGTGGCGGGTATTGTCCCACATCCAGCCGTTGTGAACGCAATTGTGACAAACACCGCGGTCCCTCTGTAGGAGTGAGCCTGCTCGCGATAGCGGTCGGTCAGTCAACATTTATGTTGAAGGTTATGGCCTCATCGCGAGCAGGCTCGCTCCTACAGGGGTTTTGAGGTGTTTGGGGGAAAGGGGCAGGCACAAAAAAGGGAGGCCGTTGCGGGCCTCCCTTTTTCAATGCGGTTCGCCGTTACAGGCTGGCAATCCGCGCATGCTGCTCGGCCAACTTGCCCAAAGCCTGTTCGGCTTCAGCCAGTTTGGCGCGTTCCTTCTCGATGACTTCGGCCGGAGCCTTATCCACGAAACCAGCGTTGGACAACTTGCCACCCACGCGCTGAACTTCGCCCTGCAAACGCAGAATTTCCTTGTCCAGGCGTGCCAGTTCGGCGTCCTTGTCGATCAGGCCAGCCATTGGCACCAGCACTTCCATCTCGCCGACCAGTGCGGTGGCGGACAGCGGTGCTTCTTCGCCAACAGCCAACACCGTGATCGATTCGAGACGAGCCAGCTTCTTCAGCAGGGCCTCGTTCTCGCTGAGACGACGCTGGTCTTCGGTGCTGACGTTTTTCAGGTACAGGTTCAGCGGCTTGCCCGGGCCGATGTTCATTTCGCCACGGATGTTACGCGTGCCGAGCATCAGTTCCTTGAGCCATTCGATGTCGTCTTCTGCGCCCTGATCAATGCGTGCTTCATTGGCCACTGGCCAAGGTTGCAACATGATCGTCTTGCCTTCGATACCGGCCAGCGGCGCGATGCGCTGCCAGATTTCTTCGGTGATGAACGGCATGAACGGGTGGGCCAGACGCAGTGCCACTTCCAGTACGCGAACCAGTGTACGGCGGGTGCCGCGCTGACGTTCGACCGGCGCGTTTTCGTCCCACAGCACAGGCTTGGACAGTTCCAGGTACCAGTCGCAATACTGGTTCCAGATGAATTCGTACAAGGCTTGTGCCGCCAGGTCGAAACGGAACTGATCGAGTTGGCGAGTCACTTCGGCTTCGGTGCGTTGCAGTTGCGAGATGATCCAGCGATCGGCCAGGGACAGCTCGTAGGTTTCACCGTTCTGGCCGCAGTCTTCGCCCTTGTCCAGAACATAGCGCGCGGCGTTCCAGATCTTGTTGCAGAAGTTGCGATAGCCTTCAACGCGGCCCATGTCGAACTTGATGTCTCGTCCGGTGGACGCCAGCGAGCAGAAGGTGAAACGCAGGGCGTCGGTGCCATAGCTGGCGATACCGTCGGCGAACTCGTCGCGGGTCTGCTTCTCGATCTTCTTCGCCAGTTTCGGCTGCATCATGCCGGACGTGCGTTTCTGCACCAGATCTTCCAGTTCGATACCGTCGATGATGTCCAGCGGATCGAGGACGTTGCCCTTGGACTTGGACATTTTCTGGCCCAGGCCATCACGCACCAAACCGTGCACATAAACGGTCTTGAACGGAACCTGCGGTGTGCCGTCTTCGTTTTTCACCAAGTGCATGGTGAGCATGATCATCCGGGCAACCCAGAAGAAAATGATGTCGAAACCGGTTACCAGCACGTCGGTGGAGTGGAATTTTTTCAGGAATTCCGTCTGCTCAGGCCAACCGAGCGTGGAGAAAGTCCACAGGCCCGAACTGAACCAGGTGTCGAGCACGTCGTTGTCCTGCTGCAGCGCAACGTCCGGGCCGAGGTTGTTCTTGGCACGCACTTCGGCTTCGTCGCGGCCGACGTAGACTTTGCCCGACTCGTCGTACCAGGCCGGAATCCGGTGGCCCCACCACAACTGACGGCTGATGCACCAATCCTGGATGTCGCGCATCCACGAGAAGTACATGTTTTCGTATTGCTTGGGCACGAACTGGATGCGGCCGTCTTCAACGGCAGCAATCGCAGGCTCAGCCAAAGGTTTGGTCGACACGTACCACTGGTCGGTCAGCCACGGCTCGATGATCGTGCCGGAACGGTCGCCTTTCGGCACTTTCAGCGCGTGATCATTGACGCTGACCAGCATGCCGGCGGCGTCGAATGCAGCAACAATTTGCTTGCGGGCTTCGAAGCGGTCGAGGCCGGCGTATTCAGCCGGGATCTTGCCGTCGATGCTTTCGTTTAGCGTGCCGTCGAGGTTGAACACCTGGCAGGCTGGCAACACGGCCGCATTCTTGTCGAAGATGTTCAGCAGCGGCAGGTTGTGGCGCTTGCCGACTTCGTAGTCGTTGAAATCGTGGGCCGGGGTGATTTTCACGCAGCCGGTGCCGAATTCAGGGTCGCAATAATCGTCGGCGATGATCGGAATGCGGCGGCCGACGAGCGGCAGTTCGACAAATTTGCCGATCAGGGCTTTGTAGCGTTCGTCGTTCGGGTTAACGGCCACGGCGGCGTCGCCGAGCATGGTTTCCGGGCGAGTGGTCGCGACGATCAAAAAGTCATCGCCTTCAGCGGTTTTTACGCCGTCGGCCAGCGGGTACTTGAGGTTCCACAGGAAACCTTTCTCGTCATGGTTTTCCACTTCAAGGTCAGAAATCGCTGTGTGCAGCTTGGTGTCCCAGTTGACCAGACGCTTGCCGCGGTAGATCAAGCCATCTTCATGCAGGCGCACGAAGGCTTCTTTCACGGATTCCGAGAGGCCGTCATCCATGGTGAAGCGCTCACGGCTCCAGTCTACGGACGAACCGAGGCGACGGATCTGACGGCTGATGTTGCCACCGGATTCGTCTTTCCATTCCCAGATTTTCTCCAGGAATTTCTCACGACCCAAGTCGTGGCGGCTCTGGCCTTTGGCTTCGAGTTGACGTTCCACCAGCATTTGCGTGGCGATACCGGCGTGGTCGGTACCTGGCTGCCACAGGGTGTTGCGACCCTGCATGCGGCGGAAACGGATCAGGGCGTCCATGATCGCGTTGTTGAAACCGTGACCCATGTGCAGGCTGCCGGTGACGTTCGGCGGTGGGATCATGATGGTGTAGGACTCGCCCGCGCCTTGCGGGGCGAAGTAATTCTCTGACTCCCAGGTGTTGTACCAGGAAGTTTCAATGGCGTGCGGCTGGTAGGTCTTATCCATGCGCGGCGGGACCCTATTGGCATTTATTCAGGAAAAGCCGGCAAGTATAGCGGGGCATGGGGCGCAGGGCGAGCAGGTGCAGACAGGGCGCAGATCAAAGTGAGGAGTGGACCTGTGGCGAGGGGGCTTGCCCCCGTTGGAGCGCGAAGCG
>NZ_JBFULH010000324.1:0-4688 GCF_056400445.1 Pseudomonas sp. P5_B2
CCCTCCTCTCTTCAATCAGCCGAGAAGCCCATGCCGATCCGTCATTGCATCGTCCACCTGATCGACAAAAAACCCGACGGCACGCCCGCAGTTCTTCACGCCCGCGACTCCGAACTGGCCGAGTCGAGCGCCATCGAGAACATGCTTGCCGACCTCAACGAGAGCTATAACGCCAAACAAGGTAAAGCCTGGGGTTTTTTCCATGCCGAGTCCGGAGCGCACCCGTTCAGTGGCTGGTTGAAGGAATACTTCGAGGGCGGCAAAGACTTCACGGCATTTAGCCGGGTAGCGGTGGAACATCTGCAAAAGCTGATGGAAGAGTCGAACCTCTCAGTGGGCGGCCACGTGCTGTTCGCACATTACCAGCAAGGTATGACCGATTACCTGGCGATCGCCCTCCTGCATCACAGTGAAGGCGTTGCAGTGACCGATCAACTGGACGTGACCCCGTCCCGCCATCTGGACTTGGGCCAATTGCACCTGGCGGCGCGGATAAACGTGTCGGAGTGGCAGAACAACAAACAGTCCAAGCAGTACATTTCGTTCATTAAAGGCAAGAACGGGAAAAAGGTGTCGGAGTATTTCCGCGACTTCATCGGCTGCCAGGAAGGTGTCGATGGTCCCGGCGAAACTCGCACGCTGCTCAAGGCGTTCAGCGACTTCGTTGAAAGCGAAGACCTGCCGGAAGAGTCCGCCCGCGAGAAAACCAAAACCCTGGTGGATTACGCCAGCAGCCAGGCCAAGCTCGGCGAGCCCATGGGCCTGGAAGAACTCTCGGAATTGATCGACGAAGAGCGCCCGAAAGCGTTCTACGATCACATCCGCAACAAGGATTACGGCCTGTCCCCGGAAATACCGGCGGACAAACGCACCCTGAATCAATTCCGCCGCTTCACCGGCCGCGCGGAAGGCCTGTCCATCAGCTTTGAGGCGCACCTGTTGGGCTCGAAGATCGAGTACGACGAAGAAGCCGGCACGCTGATCATCAAGGGCCTGCCGACTCAGTTGACCGATCAGCTCAAGCGACGCAACTGATGCTGAACGGCATCCTGAAGAAATTCCTGCTGATCTTGCTGGTGGTGGTGGTTTATCAGAACTGGGGCAAGATCGAGCGGGTGTTCAACCCTTCGCAAGTGGTGTCGGAGCAGACACAGGCCAAGGCCAACGTCGTGCTCTATGCGACGGACTGGTGCGGCTACTGCAAACTGACCCGGCGCTTTCTCGATCAGAAAGGCATTCCGTACAAGGAATTCGATATCGAGAAAGATGCCGAGGCGCGTAAGGCATATGAGCTTTTGGGGGGTGGTGGGATTCCGATCATCGATGTGAACGGGACGCTAATTCGCGGGTATGACCCGGACGCTATCCTCGCAGCTCTGAAGTAATTCATACAACCCTTGTGGCGAGGGGGCTTGCCCCCGTTGGGCCGCGAAGCGGCACCCCTAGCACTAAAAAACCGAGGCCTGCTGCGCAGTCCAACGGGGGCAAGCCCCCTCACCACAGGGATTTGGGGGTTCAGCGTTTTTCGATGCGGAATCCAAAGCGCGGAAAATGCACATGCACCACACCGCCGCGCTCGTCTTCACGGCGCAGAATCAGTTCTTCACTGCCCGCGAACAGCAACTCACCCACCACCGGATCTACACCGTAATCAATCGCGGCGATCGCCACCTGTTGGCCGGGTTCAAATCCATTCGGTTCTCCAAATTGCTCATCCGGCAACGCTGCTGGCGTGGCATTACGCGCCACCTCCAGTGCCTCTTCAGACGTCATCTCGCTGAACGCACCATGCCCGAAACCCATCACCCGTCCAAACCAGGCCGAAACAGCCGGATAAGCATCAACCAGCGGCGAAGTCACCGGCGTCGCTTTCAGGAACCACAATGGATGGGCCAGTGCGAAGTCAGCAATCGACGGCTCGCCAAACAGGAAGTCACCCTGCTCGCGCTGCAGTTGTTGCTCCAGCCGCGCCATGATCGTCGGCCATTGGTGCTTCGCCTGCTCGGCGGACAACTTGGTAGCGCTGCCACCGCTGAACAGGCCTGCGCGGTCGGCAATGAACGCCTTGATCGCCTCCGGCGGCAAATTGCCAAAACGCACAGCAATCGATTCCGGCTGAAACACCAGACTGACCGCATGCTGGAACATCACCGAATCAGCCCAGGCCGCGAAGGTCGCGGCAATCATTTCCTGACCTTCCGGGAAGAACGCGGGCAAGGCTTTTTCCTGCTCAAGGCGACGGGCAATCAGCGACGTGTCGCAGTAAATATCCGCGCCAATCTGCAACACTGGCGTTTTTCGGTAGCCACCGGTCAACGCGGTCAGATCGGGTTTTGGCATCACCGGCGAGATTTTCACCGAACGCCAGGACAGCCCTTTGAAACCCAACAGCAGGCGAGCCTTTTCGGCAAAAGGGGACGTCGGGTAATGATGAAGAATCAACTCGGACATGCTCGGCTCCGCCGCACGGTGTAGGAATCCGCAGCTTAACGCGCAATCGGCAAGCGGCCTACAGATCTGCCTGATGGGCACCTATCAGTCAGGTTGATAAGCCCGCAGCAGCACTCGCGACCAGGCATTCCTTGGCGCTTTTCTTGAGTTTTTTGATCAGCCGCTCCTGACGCAGCGCTTCACCTTTGTCGCGGCAGACTTCGGTGTAGACCAGCGCCACGGCAGGGCTGGAGAGGAAAAACCGTGCACCCTTGCCGCTCTGGTGAGTGGCGAAGCGGCGCACGGGATCGTCGCTGATTCCGCAGTAGAGAGAGCCGTTGGCCGCGCGCACGAGGTAGACGAACCAGGGTTTGCTGACGGGCAGCGCCGCTTCGGCGGCAATTTCGGAAGATTCGCTCAGGGTGCTCACGTGACGATCAAGGCTTGTAGGAAACAAGCCGCGATCTTATCAGCGACTGGCCTGGAATGCCTTCAGCCCCTTCAGAGCCTGAGCGCGAACGGCGTTTCTGACCAAGGGCGTCCATCCCAGAATCCACCCTTTGAAACCTAGTGCCTGCCGCGACCAGGTCCACAGATCGAAGCTGTCGTGATGCTCGCAAATCTTGCCGTCGCGAAATACGAAACGAGCCTGAATGTCATTGACCACGGTGTTGCCGGTCTGGCTGAACAAGTAGGTCGCCACCCAGTGAGCGCCGCCCGTTTGTTCATCAGCCCGGACATGATCGAAGGTCAGGGAAAAATCCTTGGCGCGGGTAGTGAGCATGCGCCACATGTCGCCAGCGTCGCGTCCGCGCAGTTCGCCAAACGCCGGGTCACTGAACAGCACATCGTCGGTGTAGCAAGCGCTCATGGCCTCGGCATCAAGACGCTGGAAGGCTTGGTAGAACCGGGTGATCAGTGCGCTGTGGGCATCACTCATGGGCAGACTCCCTGTGCTTGCAAAAATGACTTCGTAAGATGGCTTGCACGATAGTCTGCAACGGTGCGAAACACTATCGGCATTCGTGGGCCGAATACCGACAGTGCGGGAGGCATCAGACCTTTTCGCTTTCGACTTGAACATACAGCGATCGTCCAGCGCCGAGACCAGCAACGATTGCRCCGAGGCCTATCACACCGAAAATCCAGCCCACCGCCGTCCAGCCCCCGGTCAAGTCATGCACGATACCGACCGCAAAAGGCCCCATCGATGCCAGCGTGTAGCCGAAGCCCTGAGCCATGCTCGAGAGGTTGGCCGCGACATGCGAGTCCCGCGAACGCAGCACGATCAGGGTCAACGCCAGACTGAACGTAGCGCCCTGCCCCAGCCCGAGCAGAATCGCCCAACCCCACAGGCCTTCAATCGGCGCATAAAGACAGCCGAACAGCCCGCCGAGGGTCAACACCATGACCACGACAATGGCCAGCCGCTGATCCTTGCCGCGTGTCGCCAGCCAAGGCGCAACAAGTGAACTGGCCAACTGGACGATCACCGAACCGGACAACACCAGACCAGCCTGAGTCGGTGTCAGACCGCGACCAATCAGGATCGACGGCAACCAGCCAAATACGATGTAGGCCAGGGACGATTGCAGGCCCATGTACAAGGTCACTTGCCAGGCCAGCGGATCTCGCAACAATCCGCGAACGCGGTACGCGACGTTATGCGTGCCGTGCTTTTGTCCACCCACTTGCGGCAGCCAGAAGATCGCCGCGACCAGCGCCGGCAGCACCCAGAAGCCCAGGCCCATAGTCCAGCTCTTGTCGAAATGCTCACTCAACGGCACGGTTGCACCGGCGGCCATCGCAGCGCCCAAACACAATGCCATGGTGTAGACACCGGTCATGGTGCCGGCCTGTTTCGGGAAGTCGCGCTTGACGATGCCCGGCAACAACACACCGATCACACCGATGCTCGCGCCCGCCAGCACGCTACCGGCAAACAAGCCAATCTCGCCAAACGAGCTACGTAAAATGATCCCGCCCGCCAGCGTAAGCAAAATCCCCAACACCACCCGCTCTGCGCCAAAACGGCGCGCCAGTACGGGCGCCAAGGGCGCGAACAAGCCGAGACACAACACCGGCAAGGTCGTCAGCAAACCGGCTTGCGCAGCCGACAGACCGAGGGTCTTCGAGATCTCGCTGAGCATCGGCGCCATGCTCGACAGCGCCGGGCGCAGGTTCAACGCCACCAGAATCAAGCCCAGCAACAACAGCCAAGGCCGACGCAGGATCGGGTGGCTTTGCTGGACCTGTTC
>NZ_JBFULH010000325.1:0-4688 GCF_056400445.1 Pseudomonas sp. P5_B2
GATATAGACAACATTTCTCATTCAGTACTTAGGACCAAACTCACCCAACGAGTACCTGAACTTAACTTCGCACACTCCCGAACTTGGGCATATATCCCCCCCTATGTTGGTGGATATTAATTTGGTAGTGTCGTGCGCAATACCATCCTTGGCCGCGCAGCCCGCATTCTGAGTGCGTTGGCGATTGTTTGTGTCTAATTGTTTCAAAACWGGCACGACAACTGCTTTGTACACCTCAGGCTCAAGGAAATGTCTCTCGCTATTGCGCCCGTAACCGGCCGACGCAACGCAGGTGAAAGCTTCCGAACGGCAAGTGTCGACCGTACACAGACACTTCTCCCGCTGGATCGAGCCCCAATTTCACGGCTTTGCGTTTTTCTTGCGCAGGATTCAGCGCATCAGCAGATCTGCGATTTCGATTGGCCGGCAATTGGTCCTGCAAGATTCTGGAGTGAGCCATGAGCTTATCTTTGTACGAAAAAACGCTCGCCATAGCGCTGCTGCCTCACAAACGACTCAACGGCATCTTCAGTCGCCATGCTCTACTCGCCAGTGCCGTCGCTGTCGCACTGGTCATTGGTGGTGGAGATGCATTTGCCAAAAACGGTGCTGGCGGTGGTGGAGGAGGCGGCGGTGGCGGGACTGCCAAGCCCCCGGGTTTGCCCTCGCCGTTCTCGACACCCACACTGCCCGACCCGGTTTTTACAAACCCGACTGCGATTAATGGGTTTGACGTTACCGGTTTTATCCAAAATATGACCCTGGACACCACCAATGCGAATTGCCCCAATACCGGCGACCCGGGCCGCTTTGGGGGGACCGTCCAATTAAACGGCGTCACGATTACAGTTCCTTGCAACACCGTTATGCAGATGCCGGCCAACACCCTGACCTGGGCCGACTTCGTCAGGGGTGGAACCCTGGCGCTCGGAAAATCAGCGGCGGCCTATCCCTCGTTCGAGATCCATGTGGTAGGCAATAACGTCTCCAACAAGCAGATTGCCGGGCTGATCTTTGTCTCCCAGCAATCAGTCAACGCGGGTAATGGTTTCATCACCCGGATCGACTACACCAACGGCAACCTCGAAGTTGACAGTGGTAACCCGACGCAACCCACGATTATTCAGATCAACGACCCGAACGGACGTTTTGGCCGCGCCCAAAGCCCCGACCCACGCTTCTCCGTCGATGATGCCAACCCGACCATCCATGCCGCCACCGGCTACCCGATGTGCGTGCCACGCACGATTTCCGGGGACGATGCGCTCTGCCCAGAGAAAAACCGGCCAAAAGTGGTCACCCCGACCACGACCAACAACTGCCGCAATTTCAGCCAGGCCGGCGTCACACCTCCGGCCAGTGGGGAACTTTCGGGGCCAGCGGTGGGGCAGGTCTATTGCAGCCAGTACGTCATGAAGAGATTCAGCGATGCTACACGCACGGCGACGGACCCCGACCCGACACAACAGGCCCCCTTCGAAGTCGGCGACTTCATCAGCTGGTCCGGTACTCTTTTCAAGTCAGCAACAACGGGAGCCCCGGATTTCATCTCCGCACACACGATCGAGGCGAATGTCGGGATCTACACTCAGCCAGGTTCACAGCCCAGCTACATGGCTATCGGGGAGTTTGGCATCGGTACAGCCGACCCGGCCGCAACGGCCATCAGCGGAGTAGCCCAGGAGACGCAAGACCGGATTTTCCTTGAAGCCTCGACCACCGACATCAAGACCCCGGTTGACATCTATCTGATAGATGTCAATCCATCGACAGGTGTGCAAACCAATCGCTGGGTTACACCCTATGAGATGACGGGTGAATGCAACCCTGCGCTGGGCCTTGCGGCCAGTTGCCTGGGAGCCTCGGGTGGTATTACCACACAGAACACGGGTCCTCAGCCACAACGCGCCAGATTACGTGCGACCAAAGCGCCCGCTGGGCTTCTCAGCCAGCCGACACGTACCTTGCGCGTCGTTGCGCGGTCACTTTGCGTTCCACAGCAGAGCTTATCCCAGACCGCCGTGGACAGTTGCATCCAGAATGCGGGCAGGCTGACCGTCGCCAATGGACTGATTGCCGGACAGTATGTGGCACCGGTGTTTGAGTTCATCTTTCCGGAAGGCGTCAAGCCTGGCGATCCGGTGGTACCTAACGACTTCTGGCACCTGCCGTTCATACGTAACGGCGAAGGCGTGAGCACCCCGACTGGCGTGGGCCCCCTGGATCCGACGCCATGGTGATCAAGGCCTGACCACAGCGCAAAAAAAACCGCCACTCCCAAAGGAGCGGCGGTTTTTTTTGAAGTACTGCGTTAAGGCTTAGTAGCCCAGGTCGAAGTTTTCTTCTTTCATGTCCATCAGGTTGTTGGCGCCCGACAGCATGGTTGCAACGTGAGTGCGGGTACGCGGCAGGATGCGCTGGAAGTAGAAGCGTGCAGTCTGCAGCTTGGCGGTGTAGAACGCTTCTTCGGAAGTGCCGGCTGCCAGCTTTTCAGCCGCCAGACGCGCCATGTCAGCCCAGAAGTAGGCCAGGCAGGCATAACCGGAATACATCAGGTAGTCCACGGAAGCTGCGCCAACTTCTTCGCGATCTTTCATGGCCGCCATACCGACCTTCATGGTCAGTTCGCCCCATTCTTTGTTCAGTGCCGCCAACGGTGCGACGAACTCTTGAACGGCTTCGTTGCCTTCGTTGGTCTGGCAGAACTTGTGGACGATCTTGGTGAAGCCTTTCAGGGCTTCGCCTTGAGTYATCAGCACTTTACGGCCCAGCAGGTCGAGCGCCTGGATACCGGTGGTGCCTTCGTACAGCATCGAAATGCGGCTGTCGCGAACGTTCTGCTCCATGCCCCACTCGGCGATGAAGCCGTGGCCGCCGTAGATTTGCACGCCGTGGTTGGCGGATTCAAAACCGACTTCAGTCATGAAGGCTTTGGCGATTGGAGTCATGAAGGCCAGCAGTGCGTCGGCTTTCTTCTTCTCTTCTTCGTCCACGCCGTACTTGACGATGTCGACTTGCTTGGCAGTGAAGTAAACCATCGCACGGTTGCCTTCGGCGAATGCCTTCATGGTCAACAGCATGCGACGTACATCTGGGTGAACGATGATCGGGTCAGCGGCTTTTTCCGGCGCTTTCGGGCCAGTCAGCGAACGCATTTGCAGGCGATCACGAGCGTATTTCAGGCCGCCCTGGAAACCGATTTCGGCATGAGCCAAACCTTGCAGCGCGGTGCCCAGACGTGCGGTGTTCATAAAGGTGAACATGCAGTTCAGGCCTTTGTTCGCCGGGCCGATCAGGAAACCGGTGGCCGCGTCGAAGTTCATCACGCAAGTGGCGTTACCGTGGATGCCCATCTTGTGTTCCAGGGAACCACAGCTCACAGCGTTGCGTGCGCCGATCGATCCGTCCGCGTTCGGCATGAACTTCGGCACGATGAACAGCGAAATGCCTTTGGTACCAGCCGGTGCATCCGGCAGGCGGGCCAGTACGATGTGGACGATGTTGTCGGCCATGTCGTGTTCGCCGGCCGAGATGAAGATCTTGGTGCCGGAGACTTTGTAGGAACCGTCGGCCTGAGGTTCGGCCTTGGTGCGCAACATGCCCAGGTCAGTGCCGCAGTGCGGTTCGGTCAGGCACATGGTGCCGGTCCACTCACCGGAAACCAGTTTGGTCAGGTAAGCCTCTTGCTGCTCAGGCGTACCGTGTTCGGAAATGGTGTTCATCGCGCCATGGGACAGGCCTGGGTACATGCCCCACGACCAGTTGGCTTCGCCAACCATTTCGCTGACTGCCAGCCCCAGAGACTCCGGCAGGCCTTGGCCACCGTGCTCTACGTCGTGAGCCAGGCTTGGCCAGCCACCTTCAACGAATTGCTTGTAGGCTTCTTTGAAGCCAGTCGGGGTTTTAACGCCGGACTCGCTCCAGGTGCAGCCTTCGGTGTCACCCACGCGGTTCAGCGGGGCCAGTACCTGTTCACAAAACTTGGCGCCTTCCTCGAGAATGGCGTCAACCATGTCCGGAGTTGCGTCCGCGCAAGCCGGAAGGCTCTGATAATGCGCTTCGTAGCCGAGCAGTTCGTCACGAACGAAGCGAATATCACGCAAGGGGGCCTTGTAGTCAGGCATAGCGAAAAACCTCTGCTGATGTAACCGGGAATGAACGACCGCGTCGAATTGTCGCTGCGATCAAACAGCTGTTTGAAACATACGTTTACGACTAAATCTTGTCAAGCATCGATCTGTAGCCGTTTGTCTTCACATCATCGATTTGCTGGACACACAGCAATGCATCGCCGCTGGACTAACCAGGCGCTGTGTAGAAAAGATTAGTTGAGGGAGGAGGAGGACTTACGCAGAAACGCCACGAACAGTCGCGGCTTCTAGGGACAGTTCAGCGAGGGATCACAGTGGTTATTGAACCAGTCCTTATGGTGAAAGGCCCGACAAAAACACCAATAGCGCGGTGCCTTCATAGATGAAACCTAGTCCAGCAAATCCAGTTGCAAATGCTCCGCCACGGATTCAGCCGTAACCAATTTGAGTTTCGGTACTCGCCCAAGGCATGGCGCAGGGATACGCTCGGCGAGCGTCGCAAGGTTCTCTTCCAGGCGCGAAGTCTTGGGATCAATGATATTGGCGACCCAGCCCGCCAACTGCAATCCATCCCGGGCAATCGCCTCGGCCGTCAAC
>NZ_JBFULH010000326.1:0-4668 GCF_056400445.1 Pseudomonas sp. P5_B2
CTTCTTCCAGCTCTACCAACGCACTGCCTTCGCTGACCATTTCGCCTTCCTGGCAATACAGCGCCTTGATTACACCCGCATGGGGTGCACGAATGCTGTGCTCCATTTTCATCGCTTCCAACACCACCAATTGCGCCCCGGCTTCGACCGTTTGCCCGGCCTCCACCAGTACTCTCACGATGCTGCCGTTCATCGGGGCGGTGAGCCCACCGTGATGGCTGTGGCTGGCTTCGACGGCGCTGATAGGGTCGTAGGACTCGATGCGGCGCAGTTCACCTTCCCATTGCAGATAGACATAGTCGCCGCGACGGATCGTCCGATGCTGGCGGCGTACGCCGTTGTGCTCAGTGAGCAATTGCTCACCTTGAAGGTGGGCGGTGCTGATGTTGCCCAAGGTCAGCGCCTTGTCCTGGCCTTCGCAGCTCAAGTGCAGGGTGATTTCTTTCGGCAAACCGGCACGGAAACCATTGCTGATTGCCCATGGCGAACTCGCGTCATCTGCACGCGGTGAGTCTGGCTGACTCTGGGCAACCGCCTGAGCTGCAGCCTGCCAAAACCCGTCACTGAGGTCCGAAGGCGCCGGCAACAATTGCTCCTGAAAACGCGGGATAAACCCGGTGTCCAGTTCTGCCGCTGCAAACGCAGGGTGCGCGATGATCCGGCGCAGGAAGTTGATGTTGGTCTTGAGCCCGCCAATCGCAAACTCATCGAGCATGCTCAACAAGCGCAAACGCGCCTGTTCCCGATCCTCGCCCCAGGCAATCAGCTTGCCGAGCATTGGGTCGTAAAACGGTGAAATTTCGTCGCCTTCTTCAACCCCGCTGTCGACCCGACGTCCCGGACCTTCGGCTGACTCACGATACAGTTCCAGGCGCCCGGTGGCGGGCAGGAAATCATTGGCCGGGTCCTCTGCGTACAGACGCACTTCAATCGCATGGCCAATCAGCGGAACTTCGGCCTGCGTCATCGGCAGCGCTTCGCCACGGGCCACGCGAATCTGCCAGGCCACCAAATCAAGGCCAGTGATGGCTTCGGTGACCGGGTGCTCAACCTGCAGGCGCGTGTTCATCTCCATAAAGAAGAACTCACCGCGCGAATCCAACAAAAACTCCACGGTGCCAGCGCCGACATAACCGATGGCTTGTGCCGAGCGAACAGCGGCTTCGCCCATGGCACGACGCAGCTCCGGGCTCAGGCCTGGCGCAGGTGCTTCCTCAACGACTTTCTGGTGACGACGCTGGATCGAGCAATCGCGTTCATTCAGGTACAAGCAGTTGCCATGCTGGTCGGCGAACACCTGGATTTCCACGTGGCGCGGTTTGAGCAGGTACTTCTCCACCAGCATCCGCGAATCGCCGAAAGAGGATTTCGCTTCACGCTGGGCCGAGGCCAGGGCTTCGGCCAACTGGCTGACTTCCTCGACCACTTTCATGCCTTTGCCGCCACCACCAGCGGTGGCCTTGAGCAGCACCGGATAACCGATTCGCTCACAGGCATCGCGGAAAGTATCAACGTCTTGAGCTTCGCCGTGATAACCGGGAACCAGCGGCACGCCGGCCGTTTCCATCAGCGCTTTGGCCGCGGATTTGCTGCCCATGGCGTCGATGGCCGAGGCGGGCGGACCGAGGAAGATCAGGCCGGCGTCTTCAATCGCGCGGGCAAACCCGGCGTTCTCCGACAAAAAGCCGTAACCCGGATGGATCGCCTGAGCGCCGCTGGCCTTGGCTGCCGCAATCAGTTTGTCGATTTGCAGGTAACTGTCGGCGGCTTTGCTGCCACCGAGGTCGACGCGGATATCCGCCTCGCGGCTGTGTCGCGCTTCACGATCCGTGGCGCTGTGCACGGCCACGGTGGTCAGGCCCAGCGCTTTGGCGGTGCGCATGACCCGGCAGGCGATTTCGCCACGGTTGGCCACCAGCAGGGTGGTGAGAACAGGTGCGCTCATCAACGCGGCTCCTTGGTGGTGGGGGCTTGCCAGGTTGGCGGACGCTTTTGCAAAAAGGCGCGCAATCCTTCCTGACCTTCGGGGCTGACGCGGATGCGRGCGATGGCGTTTTCCGTGTAACGGCGCAGTGCCGGTGTCAGCGCGCCGTGGCCGACTTCACGCAACAAGTCTTTGCTGGCGCGCATGGCGGCGGGGCTGTTGAGCAGCAGGTTGTCGATCCACTGTTCGACTTTTTGTTCAAGCTCAGTGGCCGGATAGCTTTCCGACAACAAGCCGATTTCCCGCGCCCGCTGACCGCCGAAACGTTCGGCGGTCAGCGCATATCGACGTGTCGCGCGTTCACCAATGGCTTGCACCACGAACGGGCTGATCACCGCTGGCGCCAAACCGATGCGCACTTCCGACAGGCAGAACTGCGCTTCGTCGGCGCCAATGGCCATGTCGCAGCAACTGATCAGGCCCAGCGCACCACCGAAGGCCGCGCCTTGCACCACGGCCAGGGTCGGGATTTTCAACTTGGCGAGGTTGTACATCAACTCCGCCAGTTCCCGGGCGTCGTCGAGGTTAGTGTGGTAATCGAGTTCGGCCGATTGCTGCATCCACGCCAGGTCGGCGCCGGCACTGAAATGTTTGCCGCGTCCACGCACCAGCAAAAAGCGCAGGCTGGTGTCGCTCGCGACAGTGTCCAGCGCGAGGATCAGTTCGCGGATCATTTCGGCGTTGAACGCGTTGTTCTTTTCTTCACGGCTGAGCCACAGGGTGGCGAAACCCCGTGGGTCGGCCAGCAGTTCGAGGGTCTTGAAGTCGCTCATGATTTTCTCCCGATCACATCCGGAACACGCCGAAGCGGCTCGGTTCGATAGGCGCGTTCAACGACGCGGACAAGGCCAGGGCCAGCACATCGCGGGTTTGTGCCGGGTCGATGACGCCGTCGTCCCACAGCCGTGCGCTGGAGTAGTAGGGGTGACCCTGTTCTTCGTATTGATCGAGGATCGGTTGCTTGATCTCGGCTTCCTGCTCTGCGCTGAAGCCTTGACCACTGCGCTCGGCCTGTTCGCGTTTGACCTGCACCAACACCCCGGCAGCCTGCTCGGCGCCCATCACGCCAATGCGCGCGTTTGGCCACATCCACAGGAAGCGCGGGTCGTAAGCCCGACCGCACATGCCGTAGTTACCGGCACCAAAACTGCCGCCGATGATCACGGTGAATTTCGGTACCTTGGCGCAGGCCACTGCCGTCACCAATTTCGCCCCGTGCTTGGCGATGCCGCCGGCCTCATATTTTTGGCCGACCATGAAGCCAGTGATGTTTTGCAGAAACAGGAGCGGGATGCCGCGCTGACAGGCCAGTTCGATAAAGTGTGCGCCTTTCTGCGCAGCTTCAGCGAACAGGATGCCGTTGTTGGCGAGGATTGCGATCGGGTAACCATGCAAGTGAGCAAAGCCGCACACCAGCGTGGTCCCGAACAGCGCTTTGAATTCATCGAACACCGAACCATCGACCAGACGCGCGATGACTTCGCGCACATCGAACGGTTGCTTGGCGTCCGCCGAGACCACGCCGTACAACTCGTCACTGCTGTACAACGGCGCAATAGGTGCGCGCTGTTGCAGTTCGCCGAGCTTGCGCCAGTTGAGGTTGGCGACGCTGCGGCGGGCAATGGCCAAGGCGTGTTCATCACTTTCGGCGTAATGGTCGGCGACCCCGGAAATCTTGCAGTGCACATCGGCCCCGCCCAGGTCTTCGGCGCTGACCACTTCACCGGTCGCGGCTTTCACCAGCGGCGGGCCGGCGAGGAAAATCGTCGCTTGCTGGCGCACCATGATCGCTTCGTCAGCCATCGCAGGCACATAGGCACCACCGGCGGTGCACGAGCCCATGACCACGGCAATCTGCGGGATGCCCATGGCGCTCATGTTGGCCTGGTTGAAGAAGATCCGCCCGAAGTGCTCGCGATCGGGGAACACTTCATCCTGACGTGGCAAGTTGGCGCCGCCGGAGTCCACCAGATAGATGCACGGCAGGCGATTCTGTTGGGCGATGGTCTGGGCGCGCAGGTGTTTTTTCACGGTCAGCGGGTAATACGAGCCACCTTTCACAGTGGCGTCGTTGGCGACGATCATGCATTCGACCCCTTCCACGCGGCCGATTCCGGCAATCACGCCTGCGGCCGGAACGTCTTCACCGTACACCTCGTAGGCTGCCAGCTGGCTGATTTCCAGAAACGGCGAACCCGGATCGAGCAAGCGGTTGATCCGCTCGCGGGGCAGTAGTTTGCCTCGCGAGGTGTGGCGTTCTTGAGCCTTTGGGCCGCCACCGAGCTGCACTTGGGCAAGCAGGGTGTGCAGGTCGTCGACCTGCTTGAGCATCGCCGCGCTGTTGGCGGCGAACTCCGCCGAACGGGGGTTGAGCTGAGTATGTAGGATCAAGGGGGCTACTCCGTAGCAGCTTCAAGTTTCAAGCTACAAGCTACAAGTTGAAGCAAGAGCACAGTTCTCTTGCCGCATGGGGCTTGTAGCTTGCCGCTGACGAAATTTATTTCGTCTCGTTAAACAGTTCACGACCGATCAGCATGCGACGGATCTCACTGGTGCCGGCGCCGATTTCGTACAGCTTGGCGTCACGCAGCAGACGTCCGGCCGGGAATTCGTTGATGTAACCGTTGCCGCCCAGAATCTGGATCGCGTCGAGGGCCATTCGGGTCGCGCATTCGGCGCTGTAG
>NZ_JBFULH010000327.1:0-4656 GCF_056400445.1 Pseudomonas sp. P5_B2
ATCCCCAGCATCCATTCAACAATCACACTGGTTTTCAGTGCGGTCAGACGTTGTTCCCAGTGATTTATTCGCAGGCGATTGAGCAGCGCCAGACCCAACATCGCGGCAATCAGTGCCACCTTGATCAACAGAATCAGCGCGAACCCAGTGAACAAGGGCGTCGGCCAAAACACACCGGTGAGGACTCGAACGTTGATCAGCCCGGTAATCAGTAACCCCGCCACCAGGCCGTAACCGACACCACTGAAGCGCTGCAGCATCGCTTTGATCGGCTGCCCAGCCGGCTGGCGCAAGATCATCACCAACAGCATCAACCCACCGAGCCAGGTGCCAACGCAGGTCAGGTGTACGACTTGGTTGAGCATCAGCAATTGGCCGCTCCAGCCATCCAGCATGGCGCCGTGACCGACCGGGGCGAGGGTCGCCACTAACAGGCTGGCGAGGCCGATTCGCAGAGGTTTGTGCGCCCGCCACGGGGACATCAGCAACGCCACCAACAACGCATTCAGCAGCAGGTGCCAGCGCCAGACCTGACCGAAAAAGGTATTACTCAACACCAGGTGCAGCGTCGACGGATCAAGTGCTGCCACCCAGGTCCCGGCCATGCTCGCCGTGATCAGCAGCAGCCAGGCCACGCCGCTGAGCAGCGCCACGGCCGCCAGCCAGCGGGCTGTCAGCGTCAGCCGGCGATCGAGCTGTTCAGCGCTGCCATTGAGCAGCAAGGGCCTGAACGCCCACGCCCCGAACAGCATCAGCACCACGGTGAAATGCACAAAGCGACACAGCACCATCGCGCTCATCATGAATTACTGGCCAACCTTGAAGCCGTAGGCGCCTTCGCTTTTGTGGGTGTCGACGGACACCGCGTGCCATTCGACTTTATACGTACCCGCCGTCAGGGGTTCGGCAGGTGTGACGATCAGGGTTTTCTTGTCGCTGCCTTCGGTGGCGAGGCTCTTCACTGGCACAGGGGCCCCGTCCTTGCTGATCGTGATTTGGGTGAAAGCCGCTTCAACGCCTTCGGAAAACTCCAGGCGCAGTGCCGCAGGTGCGCTCACGGTGCTGTCCGCCGCCGGGGTCTGGCTTTTCAGATGGGCGTGGGCCCATACCGACGAAGCGGCGAGCAGTGAGCCGAGGAGTGCGGCAGTGGTCAGGGCTTTCTTGAGCATCGTGATACCTATGGGGCAGGTTCGAAGTGGCGCCAGTTTACCCACCGAAAGGCCGATGTACGAAGTTTCGTTTCCGCCAGTCGCCGCGACGTAGAGCCGGATGCTAGTCTTGGTCAACGTTGGTGTCAGGGAGCCCTCATGGGCAATCACAAGATCGGGATTCGTCGCAATAACGTCGAGAAAATTCTGCTCGGGGCGGAGAAGGTCTTCGCCGAAAAAGGCTTTGGCGGCACCGCCATGGCCGACATCGCCGCCGAGGTGCAACTGCCGCGCTCCAACCTGCATTACTACTTCAGCACCAAGACCGAACTGTACAGCGCGGTATTGTTTGATCTGCTGGAAGTCTGGAAGCAGGACGCGCTGTGCTTCGAGATGTTCGACGATCCGCGCGTGGTGCTCAGCAGCTACATCCGCGCCAAGATGAACCACTCCCGCAGCCGGCCTTACGGATCGAAAGTCTGGGCCAACGAGATCATCCACGGTGCACCGACATTAGGCGTGGCGCTGGACGCCAGCCTGTATGACTGGGCGAAGATGAAGGAAGCGAAAATTCGCCAGTGGGTGGACGATAAACGCATCTTGCCGGTGGAGCCTTCGAGCCTGCTGTACATGATCTGGGCCTCGACCCAGCACTATGCGGACTTTGATCATCAGGTGAATATTCTCAATGATCACCAGCCGCTGTCGGACATGCAGTTCGAGCGAGCAGTGCAGACGGTGACCAGTGTGATTTTGCGGGGGATCGGGTTGGAGCCTTGAGGTGTGCGGTGTGGCGGCAGGCCTCATCGCCGGCAAGCCGGTCTCGCTCCCACATTGGATCTCTGGCGCTCATAAGATCCCTGTGGGAGCGAGCCTGCTCGCGATGGCGTCAGATCAGACAGCTACATGATACGGATTCCTCGGATCATGATTCCAATCCAGAAACGGTTTGCCCGTGTCCATCGGTACCATCTCGATACAGTCCTGCACCGGGCAGGTGATCTGGCACAAATTGCAGCCCACGCACTCATCCTCAATCACTGAATATTGATGCGTCCCGTCCGCCTGCTTCAGGCTGGCAATCGCCTGGTGCGAGGTATCCTCACAAGCGATGTGGCAGCGCCCACAACCAATGCACGCCTCCTGGTCAATCTTGGCGATCACCTGATAGTTGATGTCGAGGTACTTCCAGTCCGTGGTGTTGCTCACCGCGCGCCCGGAAAATTCCGACACACTGGCGTAACCCTGACTGTCCATCCAGCGTGACAAGCCGTCCTTCATTTCCTCGACGATCCTGAAACCATGCAGCATCGCCGCCGTGCACACCTGCACCGAACCGCTGCCCAACGCAATAAACTCCGCCGCGTCGCGCCAGCTGCCGATGCCGCCAATGCCGGAGATTGGCAGGCCTTGGGTCTGCGGATCACGGGCGATTTCGGCGACCATGTTCAGCGCAATCGGCTTCACCGCCGAACCGCAATAACCGCCATGGGTGCTTTGGCTGCCCACCGCCGGGTTGGCGACCATGCGTTCCAGGTTGACGCTGGTGATCGAGTTGATCGTGTTGATCAGCGACACCGCATCCGCGCCACCGCGATGGGCCGCACGGGCGGCTACGCGGATGTCGGTGATGTTCGGCGTGAGCTTGACGATCACCGGTAGCGAGCAATAAGTCTTGCACCAACGGGTGACCTGTTCGACGTACTCCGGCACCTGGCCGACGGCTGCGCCCATGCCGCGCTCCGGCATGCCGTGGGGGCAGCCGAAATTCAGTTCGATGCCGTCGGCGCCGGTGGCTTCTACCAGCGGCAGGATGAATTTCCACGACTCTTCGACACAGGGCACCATCAGCGACACGATCAGCGCGCGGTCCGGCCAGTCCTTTTTTACCTGGGTGATTTCCCGCAGGTTGATCTCCAGCGAGCGGTCGGTGATCAGCTCGATATTGTTGAAACCCACCACCTCTCGGTTGGCACCGAAATGTGCCGAGTAGCGCGATGACACATTGACCGCCGCCGGGTCTTCACCCAGGGTTTTCCAGACCACGCCGCCCCAACCGGCCTCGAAGGCGCGGACCACGTTGTAAGCCTTGTCGGTGGGCGGCGCGGAGGCCAGCCAGAACGGATTGGGTGCTTTGATGCCAGCGAAGACAATCGAGAGATCGGCCATTTACGCAGCCTCCACGTTGAGCATCAGTTGAGCGTTGATCGCCTCGGCGGCAAGTTTGCCGTGTTGCACAGCTTGCACGGTGAGGTCCTGATCGAGACTGGTGCAGTCGCCACCGGCATACACGCCGGGAATGCTGGTGCGCAGCTGCTCATCCACCTGAATCCGCTCGCCCTGACGCTTGAGTTCGCGGGCCAGCGGGTCGGCGAGGGCGCTGCCGTCAAAGGCCTGGCCGATGGCTTTGAAAATGGCGTCGGCGGCCAGCTCGAAGGTTTGCCCGGTGGTTTGCAGGCGACCGTCTACCAAGTGCGTGCGGGCGAAGCGCATGCCGCGCACGTTACCCTGGTCATCGAGCAGCACTTCTTCCGGTTGCGCCCACGTTAGCAAACGCACCTGATTAGCCTTGGCGATGTCCTGCTCGTGACCGGTAGCGCCCATGTCTTCAACGCCACGGCGGTACACCAGATTCACATCGCGAGCACCGAGCCGGGCCATCTGCACGGCCATGTCGATGGCGGTGTTGCCGGCGCCGAGGACGATGCAATGATCGGCCAGCGGCAGTTGAGTCAAGTCATCGGCCTGGCGCAGTTCGCGAATGAAATCGGTGGCGGCGAGCAGGCCGGGCGCTTCTTCGTGGGGCAGACCGAGTTGTTTGCTGGCATTCAGGCCGAGGCCGAGAAATACCGCGTCGAATTGCTGATGCAAGTCGCTGAGGGTCAGGTTGTCGCCGAGTTTTTGCCCGTGACGGATTTCAATGCCGCCGATTTGCAGCAGGAACTCCAGTTCCTTTCGCGCGTAATCGTCCACCAGTTTGTACTTGGCAATCCCGTATTCGTTGAGGCCACCGGCCTTTTCCCGGGCTTCGAAAATCACCACGTCATGACCGTGCATCGCGCTGCGGTGAGCGCAGGACAAACCGGCCGGGCCGGCACCGACCACGGCGATGCGCTTGCCGGTTGAAGCCGCACGCGAGAAAGGATGTTCACTGAAGTGTGCATTGTCGACGGCATAACGTTGCAGCAAGCCGATCAGCACGGGAGCGCACTCATGGTCGTTGTTGCGCACGCAGGCTTGCTGGCAGAGGACCTCCGTCGGGCAAACCCTCGCGCAACTGCCGCCAAGGATGTTTGCCGAGAGGATTTTCTGCGCCGCACCCTGAACGTTTTCCTGATGGATATTGCGGATGAACGACGGAATATCGATCTCGCTGGGGCACGCGTTGACGCACGGCGCGTCGTAGCAGTACAGGCAGCGTGAGGCTTCCAGATGGGCCTGACGGTCGTTGAGCGGCGGCGCCAGATCAGTGAAATGGCCGGCGAGGGCGGCGGCATTCTCGTAAGGA
>NZ_JBFULH010000328.1:0-4649 GCF_056400445.1 Pseudomonas sp. P5_B2
GCTTATCCGACCGAGTTCCCGTACTTCAACGGGATGAGCCTGAACAAGAACATCGCCAAGGTCGAAAAGACCGGGCCGCTGACCGTGGTCATGACGCTCAACAGCGTCGACGCCGCGTTCATCCAAAACATCGCCATGAGCTTCGCGGCCATCCTGTCCGCCGAATACGCCGACAAGCTAATGGCCGAAGGCAAACCGAGCGACATCAACCAGAAGCCGATCGGCACTGGCCCGTTTGCATTCAAGAGTTACCAGAAAGACTCCAACATCCGTTACACCGGCAACAAGCAGTACTGGGACCCGAGCCGGGTCAAGCTCGACAACCTGATTTTCGCCATCAACACCGACGCCTCGGTGCGCGTGCAGAAACTCAAGGCCAACGAGTGCCAGATCACCCTGCATCCGCGCCCCGCCGATGTGACTGCGCTGAAGAACGACAGCAAACTGCAGCTCATCGAGAAGCCTGGCTTCAACCTCGGCTACATCGCCTACAACGTTCGGCACAAGCCTTTCGACCAGCTCGAAGTGCGTCAGGCGCTGGACATGGCSGTSAACAAGCAAAGCATTCTCAACGCCGTCTACCAAGGTGCTGGGCAGTTGGCCGTCAACGCCATGCCKCCGACCCARTGGTCYTACGACGAAACGATTAAAGACGCCGCCTACAACCCGGAAAAAGCCAAGGAACTGCTCAAGGCTGCCGGCGTGAAAGAAGGCACCGAAATTACTCTGTGGGCGATGCCGGTTCAGCGCCCTTACAACCCGAACGCCAAGTTGATGGCCGAAATGCTCCAGGCTGACTGGGCAAAAATCGGTCTCAAAGTGAAGATCGTCAGCTACGAGTGGGGCGAGTACATCAAGCGCACCAAAAATGGCGAACACGACATCAGCCTGATCGGCTGGACCGGGGACAATGGGGACCCGGACAACTGGCTCGGCACGCTTTACAGCTGCGATGCCATTGGTGGCAACAACTATTCCATGTGGTGTGATCCGGCTTACGACAAGCTGATCAAGCAGGCCAAGGTCGTCACTGACCGCGACCAGCGCACCGTGCTCTACAAACAGGCGCAGCAGTACCTCAAACAGCAGGTACCGATCACGCCAGTCGCCCACTCGACGGTCAACCAGCCGTTAAGCACCAAAGTCGAAGGGTTCAAAGTCAGCCCCTTCGGCCGCAACGTGTTCTCGGGCGTCAGTATCGACCAATAACCGAATAGCCAGAACGCTGGGGGCGCATTGCGCCCTCACGCAAGCGTATTGCCGAAAATCGCCAGTCAGGCGTACTGCAAACGTTTGCGAAGCCTTGTTTGCGTTCTAAACCAAAAGCCGGATCACCCAATAAGACCGGCATTAAATAAAAAAAGAAACTTAGGAGCTTCACCATGAAACGGAGCAACAGCGCAATATTGGCCCTGGTCATCAGCAGCATAACCGCCACGGCTTACGCAGAAACCCAAAGCCAGGAATTCACCCCGGTGACGGTCAATACCAAAAGCTCGCAAGCCGACGCAACCGGCTTTGTCGAAGGCCAGTCGATCTATGGCACCACGCGTAACTGGTATGCCAACGAGCAACTGCACCGCGGCGGCAAATTCACTTACCGCAAAGACGGTGTAGCCACTCCGACTGATCGCCGTATCAACTGGGTTCAGGGCACCATCGTCCGGTACAACTCGGGCTTCACCCAAGGCACCGTAGGCTTGAGCACTGAAGTGGGTGCCTACAACGAGGTGGCTTTGGAACGTAATCGCAAGAACCTGGCTTCCAACAACGGTGGCGCACCGGGCACCCGTCCGGGCGCGGGCAACAACCGTACCCTGACAAAAGAAGGCGGCGACGCTCAAGGTCAGTGGAGCAAGCTGGGCCTGGCCAACATCAAGGCTCGCGCCTCCAACACCACCCTGACCGCCGGCCGCATGAACTTCAGCAGCCCGATGGTAGACGTCATCGGCAACCGTGCGCTGCCTTCAAGCTTCCAGGGTGTGGCGATCCACAGCGAAGAGCTGAACAACCTGGCCTTCGACCTGGGCACTTTCGATCGCAACTCACCGCGAACCGAAGAAAGCCTGAGTAAATTCCGTACCGAATACGCCAACGGCTTCGTTGAAACCGATCACGTCTACACCGGCGGCATCACCTTCACACCCTTCGCCAGCCTGACCACCAGCCTGTGGGCGACCCAGGCTGAAGACATCTGGAACCAATACTACTTCGGCGCCAATCACATCCTCGGTGACAGCCAGGTACTGAGCCTCAACACCGGCCTGAATTACTACAAAACCCAGGAAGAAGGTAAGGCCCTGCTCGGCAACATCGACAACGACACCTACTCCCTGTCGTTCGGCCTGACTCACCAGGCACATACCCTGACCTTCTCGTACCAGCAAGTGGAAGGTAACGAGTACTTCGACTACCTGCACGAAACCAACGGCATCTACCTGGCCAACTCCCTGCTGTCGGACTTCAACGGCCCGAACGAGAAATCCTTCCAGGTCGCCTATGGCCTGAACATGGCTGAATACGGTGTGCCTGGCCTGAAGTTCAACATCTACCAGGCGCGTGGCTGGGACATCAACGGTACTCACTACACCGGCACGGCCTACGACGTTAAGAACATGGACAACGAACATCATTACGAATACGGCATCGGTTCTACGTACGCCATTCAGAGCGGCCCGTTCCAGGACTCCACTGTTCGCGTGACCTACACCGCTCACCGTGCCAGCCAAAACCAGGGTGACGGCAGCATCAACGAGTTCCGCCTCGTGACTACCATTCCGTTCAACATCCTGTAATGCACCTGCCCACCGGCTGATTCATTGACGAATCGGCCGTTGGGTTTTGACTTTTAACTGATTGCAGAGGGTTCTTGATGAAAATGCTTCCCCTACGTGCGGCCATTGCGGCCGCGTTGCTCAGTGTCGCTGTTGGCGTTGCGGCCAAACCCCTGGTGGTCTGCACCGAAGCCAGTCCGGAAGGCTTCGATATGGTCCAGTACACGACTGCAGTCACCGCCGATGCCGTGGCCGAAACCATCTTCAATCGCCTGGCGGACTTCAAGCCCGGCACCACCGAGGTGATTCCGGCACTGGCCGACTCCTGGGACATCAGTGAAGACGGTCTGACTTACACGTTCCACCTGCGCAAAGGCGTCAAGTTTCACACCACCGATTACTTCAAGCCGACCCGCGACATGAACGCCGACGACGTAGTCTGGAGTTTCCAGCGTCAGCTGGACCCGAACCACCCATGGCACAAACTGTCGAGCGTGGGCTTCCCGTACTTTGAAAGCATGGGCTTCAAAGAACTGCTCAAAAGCGTCGAGAAAGTCGACGACACCACCGTCAAGTTCACCCTGACCCGTCGTGAAGCGCCGTTCCTGGCGGATATCGCCATGGCTTTCTCCTCGATCTACTCAGCCGAATACGCTGACCAGTTGCTCAAGGCGAACAAGACCGGCGACCTGAACAACAAACCCATCGGTACCGGCCCGTTCGTGTTCCAGCGTTATAACAAGGACGCTCAGGTTCGTTTCAAGGCCAACCCGGAGTATTTCCGTGGCAAACCACCCGCTGAAGTGTTGATTCTGGCGATAGCCACCGACAACAATGTGCGCCTGCAAAAACTCAAGGCCAACGAATGCCAGATCGCGCTGTATCCCAAGCCCGATGACATCCCGAGCATCAAGAAAGACCCCAACCTCAAGGTTGACGAGCTGAACGCGATGACCGTTTCGTACATCGCGATGAACACCTCTCACAAGTACTTGAGCGATGTGCGCGTACGCAAAGCCATCGACATCGCGTTCGACAAGGCCGCTTATGTCAATGCTTTGTTCGGCAAAGGCAATGCAACTGTGGCTGTCAACCCGTACCCTGACACCCTGCTGGGTTACAACCACGCCTTGAAAAACCCGCCGCGTGATCTGGACAAGGCCCGCGCCTTGCTCAAGGAAGCCGGCGTACCGGAAGGCACCACGTTTACACTGTTCACCCGCAACGGCGGCGGGCCGACCAACCCCAACCCGATGCTCGGTGCGCAGATGATGCAGGCTGACCTGGCTCAGGTCGGGATCAAGGTCGATATTCGCGTCATGGAATGGGGCGAAATGCTCAAACGTGCAAAAAACGGTGAGCACGACATGGTTTCCGCCGGATGGGCGGGTGATAACGGCGATCCGGACAACTTCCTGACGCCTATGCTCAGTTGCGAAGCAGCCAGGAACGGCGAAAACTACGCGCGCTGGTGCAACGAGAAATTCCAGACGCTGATCGACCAGGCACGGGCTAAAGTGAACCCGGAGGAACGTGCCGCGCTCTACGAGCAAGCCCAGGAGGTTTTCAATCAGGACCAGCCATGGATCAGCATGGCCCACACCCGTATGTTTACTGCAATGCGCAACAACGTAGAGGGCTATCACATTAGCCCGCTCACCACTAATAACTTCGCCACCACCCAGGTGAAGTAGATAAGAAACTACCGGCATTCCTGACCCAGGAATGCCGGGCACGCCTAACCGGCTGATGAGGTACACCAGAAGATGTTTAGTTTTATTGCCCGCCGACTGGGGTTATTGATCCCCACGTTCTTCGGCATCACCTTGCTGACTTTCGCGTTGATTCGCATGATTCCTGGCGACCCCGTAGAAG
>NZ_JBFULH010000329.1:0-4641 GCF_056400445.1 Pseudomonas sp. P5_B2
ATCTTACGGGGAAAGGCTGCTACTCTGCACCGTGTAATTCAATTTTTCCTGAAGGACCGCTTCGATTTTCACGACATTTGACAATGTCGCCGGTGCTGCGGAATCAATGACAGGCATGTCGACTATTAATAGCCACCGATGGTCTTGGCTGGAAAGCCCGGATAGAGTTCATGGCATTAGAGGTTACTTTGACGAGGTTTGCGATGTCCCGCACGATCCGTTTTCACAAGTTTGGTCCAGCCGAGGTGCTCAAATGCGAAGAGCATGCGGCAGCGCTTCCTGCTCCGGGCGAAGTGCAGGTGCGCGTCGAGGCGATTGGCATCAGCTGGTACGACACGCTGTGGCGTCAGAATCTGGCCCCGTCCCATGCTCGCCTGCCTTCCGGCCTTGGTCAGGAAATGGCCGGTATCGTTACGGCGCTCGGCGAGGGCGTCGATGACCTGGCAGTCGGTGACAAGGTCGCCAGCTTCCCGGCCGAAAGCCCGAACGACTATCCGGTCTACGGCGAGCTGATTGTTCTGCCGCGTTCGGCACTGACCCGCTATCCGGAGGTGCTGAGTCCGATCGAAGCGGCCGTGCATTACACGCCGTTGCTGATTGCCTACTTCGCTCTCAATGATCTTGCGCGGGTCAAACCCGGGCAATTTGTCCTGGTGACCGACGCCAGTCATTGTGCCGGGCCTTCGTTCGTACAACTCGGCAAAGCCTTGGGCGTGCGAGTGATTGCCGCCACCAAAACAGCGGAAGAGCGCGAATACCTGTTAACGCTGGGTGCCGAAAAAGTCATCGTTACCGAAGAAGAAGATCTGCTCATGCGGATCAACAAAATTACGGACAACCGCGGCGTGGATGTGGTGTTCGACGGGCTGGGCGGTCCGCAGATGTCGCTACTGGGCGATGTGCTCGCACCTCGTGGCAGCCTGGTGTTATACGGCCTGCAAGGCGGTAACCAGACGCCGTTCCCGGCCTGTGCAGCGTTCCAGAAGAATATTCAGTTTTTTGTGCACTGTATCGGCAACTTCACCGGCAAGCCGGAGTTGGGTATCACCCAGGACCAGGTCGCACTGCAGCGTGCCTTGCGTGACATCAACCAGTTGACCGCTGATCACGTGTTATTGCCGCTCAAGACTCGGGTTTTCCCGTTTTCCGAGTTTGTCGAAGCACACCGTTACATGGACGAATGCCYATGCCGCGAGCGGGTGGCACTTCTGGTCGAGCCTGCGTAACACGCCCCATAAAAAAGTCCGTGCTTGCACGGACTTTTTCATTCTCCCTCCGAAATTATGAGGCGACCCGTCAATCCACGATGGGGCCGTTCAGCAACTGAACTGGTTTTTTCCCTCAATCTGTATCTTCTAATCATCATATAAGCCCCGATAATTGAATGATTACTTTCATCTCAAGGAATGAGCTATGGCCAGGTATCGGGCAGATACTTTTCAATGCGCTCCGGCAATACAAACTCAACAATTAGCGCGTTATCGAACTGTTGCTGAAAAAAACCAGGGTGACTTCTTTCTTTATTTATCGTGCTACTTGTCTGTGGGACGCTGTCGGATATTTCCTAGGATCTTCCGCGCCATCACCAGGCGCCCAGTCTGCGGGGGCTGTAGGCCCGCGGTCGCCAGACGGCTTGTCTGCCAGTTCTAATCGTTTCAAATAGTGACTCAAAACTAAGTGTTAGCATTTGAAATCAAGCACAGCACTTTAATCATGACGGGCAACCGATTGCGCAATGCGAAGCGTTGTTTGCGTGACATCGAACCTATGAGTAACAGGTAAACAATGATGACCAATACCCATGATCAGGCAATGAACTATGTTTATCAGCAAGTACTGCAGCGATTGCTGAGTTTCTTCTCACGGGCCGAACGCACTGCATTGCAGTTGTTGATTCAGCGCGTGGTGGTCGCTGCAGGTGGCATGGAACGTATTGGCGAGTTCAAGGTGCTGACGATCCAGTCCGGGACCCGTGACAGCTGTTACACCCTCGCGCTGCTGCGCGCCGCGCAATTGAGTATTGCCGGCCGGGCACCTGCGACATTCCAGCTGCGAGTCGCAACTTTGCGCTTGAACGGCGCAGCCTCGTCGGCCCTTGAAAACATCCATCACAGTTGCAGTGCGTTGTTTCTTTATGATGATCCTCGGGTTGAAGTGTTGATGGTCGATAACCGCGAGGTGCTGCCGTTCAATCACGGGGTTGGAGTCTCGGAAGYCGGCCGCGAGGCAAATCGCCTCAATCTCTTGATGGTCGGCCACCGCCGAACCTGGAACGGGCCTCTGGATCTGTGGGATGACGGTTACCTGGCAACGGGCGAGTTCTACGGACAAATCGCCCGATGGGAGCGGGGCGTCGATGCCTTGGTCAGTAGCGATTCACCGCGCCAGCAAAGGCAGTTTATGGAGGGGTTGAACCGTGCTGCGGCAAAGGCCGGCTTCCCGATGCAGGAGCCGCCTGAAAACGGCTATGAGCAGCTCTTCGCGCGGCTTGATGAGTTGGGCAGCGATTGCTATCGCGAATTTTATCCCGGCCATGAACAGCCAGTGTGGCGTCCCGCAGAAAGTTTTGAGACGTGTCGACGCGCGACATTCATCGACATTCACGACCTGCTGGTCAGCAACCTGGAGGAGCGCTGGCCGCTGCTCACCGAGTTCCTCAAGTTTCAGCCTGACGGGCTGACGCCTCAGGTTGGCGATAACGAATACGTCAGCCTTTCGATATCCGCACACCTACAGGGGCTGCAGGCCTGTTTCGTCCAGGGTCGGACGTATGAGGCCGGCATTAGCAATTACTTGCAGCGGCTATTGGTCATGATGCGACGTAAACAACTGCCAGAGCCTGTGTGCGATCAGGCATTGCAGGCCTACGGCAACCCGGCAACCCTGTTGGATCAGCGCGAACTGGCGGCGACCGAGGCGCAAAGAAACCTCGGGCTGAACGAAGCTCAACTGGTGTGTTTACTGTTTGCGCCCTTTGTCGAGAACGGCGCGTCGCTCGAACGTTTTCTGCGCCAGTGTCATCCCGGCATGCTCGTGGCGCTGCCCGACCTGCATCGGGCAATGCAGGGCAAGCCTGCGCCCGAGCAGGTACTGCAATGGATGGTCGACGTCAGCGGGTTGCCGGTCAGCCTGCTCGGTGCGCTTTATCGCATGGGGCCAGTAGCCCGCGCCGAGCCAGAGGACACAGTCCTGCAAGCTGAAGTGATGGTGATTGATGCCATGCCGGACGAACGGTCAACGGGACGTTGAAAGTGCTTGGCTTGATAGCACGCACTCGGCAGCAGGGGGCAGAGCTCCGTCTGTTCGGCCACTGCCCATGAAAGGACCGCGAGAAACCGACTTCGCTTATCAGGCTGTATACCGTTACCTGACTCATCTGATCAGTGAACCGGTCAGCGACACGCGGGTGCGGCTGCCTTCGTTACGGCAGTTGGCAGACCGCCTGAGCGTATCGATTTCGACCATCCAGTACGCGTATTCGCTGCTGGAAAAGGAGGGGCGAGTTTATTCGGTGGCCAAATCCGGTTATTACGCATTGCCCGTGTCGTTTATCCGGCCACCGTGCAGCGGCAATGACCTGCTGGAGACGGTCTACGTGAATGCCAGACGCCCTGGAATGCTGGTATTGAGCGCAGACGAGCCCGCACTGCTGCAGCCGTTGGACAGCCCGTTGTTGCTGCTTGAAAGAGAGCTGTTGCGTCAGTATCCCCGCCAGCCGCAACCGACCTCTCAACCCTGTGGCGAACGGGAGCTGCGCGCCGCGCTGGCGGCTCGTTATACCTCGTCGCCTGCACGCTGTTGGCACGCCGATGATGTCTACATCGGTGCTGATCTGCGTGGTGTCCTGGAAATATTGATCGCGGTGCTCAGCCTCAAAGACGCCACGGTTGTGGTGGAGTCGCCATGCGACTGGACGATCCTGCGATTGTTTCAGGACGCCGACGTGCAGGTCATCGAGTTGTCGTTGCAAGCCGATGGCGGTGTGGACCTTGACCATCTGCAGACGCTGCTGGAAACCGAACCGGTGAGGCTGGTGATGCTGTCATCCGGCCTGAACATGCCGCGCGGCAGTGTTGCTTGCGACAGCAACCGACAATCGACTGCGCAGTTACTGGAGCGCTTCGGCAGTTGGGTGTTGGAAAATGATTGTTACGGCGAACTCGAATTTGAGCCGGGTCGCCCACGGTTTCGCGATTGGCTGGCCCCGGACCGATTGATCGTGTTCTCTACGTTCGAAAAGGTGATCGGGCCTGAAGCGCCCTTTGGCTATCTGCTTTCGCGGCAGCTACGAGGTGAGCTGCAGCGGCATTTTATGCTGCGATCGTTCCGATTATCGCCGATCCGTCAGAAGGCCATCGCGCGTCTGTACAACAATGGACGAATCGATCAGCACTTATTGGTGCTGCGTCGGCTGCTAAAGGAGCGCAAAGTGCAGATGACCCAACTGTTGGAGGAGCGACTGGCAGACGCCGTGCACTTCGTCGATCCCCAAGGTGGCGCCACTGTCTGGGTGCGCTCGTTGCGGCGGGTGGATGTGCGCGGCGTGTTCCACCGCCTGCTTAAGCAGCAGGTGATGGTGGCACCGGGGGAATTGTTCAGTTTGCGCGGCCTGCATGGGCAACACTTGCGGTTGAGCTATAC
>NZ_JBFULH010000330.1:0-4619 GCF_056400445.1 Pseudomonas sp. P5_B2
GGATCAATGTCGCCCGAGACCGTACGTAAAGGAGGGGAAATAACTGACCTGCATCAAAAGATGCAGGGTACTTCAACGCTTTTTCGGCTTGTTCTTCGGTTTCTTCTTGGCTTTACCCAAAGGCATCGCCTGCTCAAATGCCTGACGAACTTCGTTCAGACGTTTTTCATTAAGGTCATGAACGCGCTTGGCGCGTTCCGCATTGAGATCTATCAGCTTATCGTCTTGGCTCATGGTGCTCTGTGCATCGTTTGACAGGTTGTTGCAATAATGCGGTCTGACAGCCGTGCTGACCAGCCGCAACCTCAAATCTGAATATCGACCCACAAGCCCTGACGCGGCTCATTCTCCATCAACGGTGCCACCGGCACCGTGTTGTCTGCATTCAGTTCGTCACCGGGAATCGCCAGATGCGCCTCCGGGTCTTCATCGGCCTCGCGACGGCGACGCTCGCGCTCCTGCTTGCGGCGCTGCTCCTCGCGCAGCTGAAAAGCCGCTTCCTCGGGATCGCGCTGCTGCAGGTCGATCGTGCTCTCGCTGGAGCTTTCCTGCACTGGCACCACTGGCGGAATGTCTGGGCGCTGGCGAATCGGGTCCTGCTGTGAGGTGATCGGCACGGCACTCAAGGGGAGCATCGGTGGCAGCATAATTATCAGTCTCCTGTCAGCAGGCTGTCGGCCGCGTGGATGGCGACTTGAGCCATCGGTCGAAATCTGTGGCCCGTTTGGCACGAATGGGTGCCCTGGCCGGCGGGCATGGTTTCGTTGGGCTAACGTAAGACTGCGAGTTTTTATGAGAGTCCTTTGGCCCTCAAGGTCTCATTCCGTTAAGATAGCCCGCTTTTTCAAGGTGGGAGTCAGGCAGCATGGCGCAGCAGTATCAACCGGGGCAACGCTGGATCAGTGACAGCGAAGCCGAGCTGGGTTTAGGCACCGTTCTGGCACAGGACGGCCGCTTGTTGACCGTGCTCTATCCGGCCACTGGCGAAACTCGCCAGTATGCGCTAAGGAATGCGCCCCTCACCCGCGTGCGGTTTTCGCCCGGTGACTCGATCACTCACTTCGAAGGCTGGAAACTGACGGTTCAGGAAGTCGACGACGTCGATGGCCTGCTGGTTTACCACGGCCTCAACGCGCAGAACGAAGGCGTGACGCTGCCGGAAACCCAACTGTCGAACTTCATTCAGTTCCGTCTGGCCAGCGATCGTTTGTTCGCCGGGCAGATCGACCCACTGGCCTGGTTCTCCCTGCGTTACAACACCCTGGAACACACCAGCCGCCAATTGCAGTCCGCGCTCTGGGGCCTCGGTGGCGTACGTGCGCAACCGATCGCGCACCAATTGCACATCGCCCGTGAAGTCGCCGACCGCATTGCGCCGCGTGTTCTGCTGGCCGACGAAGTAGGCCTGGGTAAAACCATCGAAGCCGGTTTGGTGATCCATCGCCAACTGCTTTCGGGCCGCGCCAACCGCGTGCTGATCCTGGTTCCCGAGAACCTGCAGCACCAGTGGCTGGTCGAGATGCGCCGCCGCTTCAACCTGCAAGTCGCGCTGTTCGACGAAGAACGCTTCATCGAAAGCGATGCCACCAACCCGTTCGAAGACACCCAGCTCGCGCTGGTTGCTCTGGAGTGGCTGGTGGAAGACGAAAAGGCTCAGGATGCGCTGTTCGCCGCCGGCTGGGACTTGATGGTCGTCGACGAAGCTCACCACCTGGTGTGGCATGAAGACAACGCCAGCCCGGAATACACCCTGGTCGAGCAGCTCGCTGAGACCATCCCCGGTGTGCTGTTGCTGACCGCGACCCCGGAACAACTGGGTCAGGACAGCCACTTCGCCCGTTTGCGCCTGCTCGACCCGAACCGTTTCCATGACTTGGCCGCCTTCCGCGCCGAGAGCGAAAACTATCGCCCGGTGGCCGAAGCCGTTCAGGAGCTGCTGGACAAGGGGCGCCTGTCGCCTGAAGCACACAAGACCATTCACGGCTTCCTCGGCAACGAAGGCGAAGCCCTGCTCGCCGCCGTGAACGACGGCGACACCGAAGCCAGCGCCCGCCTCGTGCGCGAACTGCTGGATCGCCATGGCACCGGCCGCGTGCTGTTCCGTAACACCCGCGCCGCCGTGCAGGGTTTCCCGGAGCGCAAACTGCACCCGTACCCGCTGCCGTGCCCTGACGAATACCTCGAACTGCCCTTGGGCGATCACGCCGAGTTGTACCCGGAAGTCAGCTTCCAGGCCCAGCCGGACGCCAATGAAGAAGAACGCTGGTGGAAATTCGACCCGCGCGTCGAGTGGCTGATCGACACCCTGAAGATGCTCAAGCGCACCAAGGTGCTGGTGATCTGCGCCCATGCCGAAACCGCCATGGATCTGGAAGACGCCCTGCGAGTACGTTCCGGGATTCCGGCCACGGTGTTCCACGAAGGCATGAACATCCTCGAACGAGACCGCGCCGCCGCGTACTTCGCCGATGAAGAATTCGGTGCACAGGTACTGATCTGCTCGGAAATCGGTAGTGAAGGTCGCAACTTCCAGTTCTCGCACCACTTGGTGCTGTTCGATCTGCCAGCGCACCCGGACCTGCTGGAGCAGCGTATCGGTCGTCTGGACCGGATCGGCCAGAAGCACACCATCGAATTGCACGTGCCTTATCTGGAAACCAGCCCGCAAGAGCGCCTATTCCAGTGGTACCACGAGGCGCTGAACGCGTTCCTCAACACCTGCCCGACCGGCAACGCGTTGCAGCATCAGTTCGGCCCGCGCCTGCTGCCGCTGCTGGAAGAGGCCGACGATAGCGAGTGGCAAGCGCTGATCGACGAAGCCCGCACCGAGCGTGAGCGACTGGAAGCCGATCTGCACACCGGCCGTGACCGCTTGCTGGAACTCAATTCCGGCGGCGCTGGCGAAGGCGATGCGCTGGTTGAAGATATTCTTGAGCAAGACGATCAGTTCGCCCTGCCGATCTACATGGAGACCCTGTTCGACGCGTTCGGCATCGACAGCGAAGACCACTCGGAAAACGCACTGATCCTCAAGCCGAGCGAAAAAATGCTCGACGCCAGCTTCCCGCTGGGCGACGACGAAGGCGTGACCATTACCTACGACCGCAACCAGGCGCTGTCTCGCGAAGACATGCAATTCATCACCTGGGAGCACCCGATGGTTCAAGGTGGCATGGACCTGGTCTTGTCCGGCTCGATGGGCAACACCGCCGTGGCGCTGATCAAGAACAAGGCGCTCAAACCTGGCACCGTGTTGCTGGAACTGCTCTACGTCAGCGAAGTGGTTGCCCCACGCTCGCTGCAACTGGGCCGTTACCTGCCACCGGCCGCCCTGCGCTGCCTGCTCGACACCAACGGCAATGACCTCTCGGCCCGCGTGTCGTTCGAGACCTTGAACGATCAACTGGAAAGCGTACCGCGTGCCAGCGCCAACAAGTTCATCCAGGCTCAGCGTGATCAGCTGACACCCCGGATCAACGCCGGCGAAGAGAAAATCTTCCCGCGTCACGCCGAGCGTGTTGCCGAGGCACAACGTCGTCTGGCCGCTGATACCGAAGAAGAACTGGCGCGCCTGACAGCGTTGCAAGCCGTCAACCCGACCGTGCGCGACAGCGAACTGGTTGCCCTGCGCAAACAGCGCGAGCAAGGCTTGGCCATGCTTGAAAAGGCTGCGCTGCGACTGGAAGCGATTCGGGTGTTGGTGGCGGGTTAATCTTCCGCATCTACTCCGTCAATAAAAAAGGCCCGCAGCGATGCGGGCCTTTTTTATTGGACGAATTCCTGGTCTTGTCAGTTCGGGACTTCAAACCTCCAAGCAGAGCTTTCTAATAATTACGCAGGACGTTTCCGACAACCGAATAGGACAATTCGTTACAACCATAGAGCAGCAACAAATACATTTAACGCCGCCTCTTCTCCACGCCAAAAAAGAACTTTCCTACTCAACTCTCAGACCCATTCTTACTATTAACATACTAGTATAAAAACAAAGACCGCCGCACCAGGCGCGAGCGACACACATAGCACACGCTACTGACAACCATAAAATATTTTAGGATTTTACAATGAGTAATGGATTAACTCTCCCGCCCCTCAACATTACAGCTGCTGCACCAGGATATTCCCCACCACAAGGAGTCACTTGGCCTGCACCAAACCCTGCACTGGTTTTTACCGCCCAACAACACGAACGTAACGCTTTCTATGGCCAAGGTATGTGGCGAGAGATGATCATAAAGATCACCAACGAACAAAAGCCCTATATCAAAAACGGAGTTGCTACCGGCATTGTTCAATCCATAATCCGTGACATGCAAACCATTCCATTTGCTGACAACTATATTTGCTTGAATCCGAATTTGTCGCCTACTCAAGCGTTGCATTATGCAACTAAAAACTTCAAAGCAGGATCTGTTCCGGAGTCCAAAGGATTATCTGGAGGGCTTTTAACTACATTTGCTGCCTTTGGCCATTTCCTTTTTGGAAAAGGAGCTACCGCTGAAACTAATATCAACAGTTTGGGTTTGAGTCTCTCTAGCACAACGATTCCAATGCTGGAGTCGGCGTTCATCAATGCTCCGACGGGGCAAACAGCAATTGTTCTTGATAAGGTACCGTAC
>NZ_JBFULH010000331.1:0-4608 GCF_056400445.1 Pseudomonas sp. P5_B2
CAGTTAGTTAATTTACCTGGTTATTCTCTCAAGGGTTAATCCGCTTTGTGGGAGGTTTATGTTCGGCGTAAGAAGTCAGGGTCAAGTTTATTAGCCACAAGGGGTATTCCAAATGGCGAAGTATATAGCTCAGCGATTGATAGTAATGTTCTTCATCCTTTTGGGAGTGTTGAGCATCACCTTCGTTCTGAGCCGAGCTCTTCCCGGTTCCCCGGTAGAGACGATGCTGGGGAACCACCCTACGGTGGAGCAGATTGCCGTCGCGCGGGAAAAACTGGGGTTGGATAAGCCTCTGCCGATCCAATACTTCAATTACATCGGTGATCTTCTGCGAGGTGATTTTGGCACTAGTCTGCGCACCGGGCGGCCGGTGGTGGAGGAAGTGGTCAGGCGAGTTGGCGCGACWTTTGAACTGACATTCCTGGCGATGTTCTGGGTGGTGGTGCTGGGGGTGCCGATCGGTGTCATCTCAGCGGCGCGGCAGAACTCAGTGGTCGACAATGTGGCACGAGCGGGGTCCATCGCCGGGACGGCGTTTCCAGTTTTCATCCTGGCCATGGGCTTGCAGCTGCTGTTCTACGGCAAGCTCAACTGGCTGCCCCTACAAGGACGTATCGATGCTTCCATTCTTCTCGATAGCCCCTTTGAGCGTGTGACAGGCTTTTACCTGATCGACACTCTGCTGGCCGGTAATTTCCTAGCACTGTGGAGCGCCATCAAGCACCTGACGCTACCCGTGCTCACCCTGGTCATCGTGACCTTGGCCACTGTCACCCGGATCACCCGAAACATGATGGTGGAGGTGCTATCCGAGGAGTACATCCGTACGGCCGTTTCTTACGGCGTACCCAAGTGGCGTATCCATTACGCCTATGCCCTGAAGGCGACAATGATTCCGCTCCTGACAGTGGTGGGCCTGACCTTCGGTTACCTGCTCGGTGGTGCGGTAGTGGTTGAGTTCATTTTCGATTGGCCCGGCCTGGGCGGCTTCGTGGTGTTTTCGATTGCCCAGAATGATTTCCCCGCCGTGATGGGAGCCACCCTGGTGCTGGCCACGACGTATCTGTCGATCAACCTGATCGTTGATCTCTTGTATCACCTTGTTGATCCGAGGTTGCGAGTCCAATGAGTATCCAAGACGTATCCCTGTCCATGCCCTCGCGAGCCCCATCATGGCGTATCAAGGCCCTGGCGTTTGCCTGCGATAACAAGTTGTTTGTATTCGGCGCGCTGTTATTGCTGCTGATCATCCTGGCGGCAGTCTTCGCCCCCTGGCTTGCACCTTATGAACCGAACAAGATTGTCTTTTCCCAGAAATTGCTGGCACCCAACTGGGCACACTGGATGGGCACCGACGAGTTTGGTCGCGACATTCTTTCAAGGGTGCTTTATGGCGCACGCACCTCGCTGATCATCGGAGTGAGCGTGACTCTGATTGCCATGTTGATCGGGATTCCGATTGGGCTTGTTTCCGGTTACTTCGGTGGTCGAGTTGATACGCTGCTGATGCGTTTCTCAGATGTGTTCCTGGCCTTTCCACCGCTGTTGTTGCCGATCGCTATCACCGCTGCGCTGGGATCGGGATTGGCCAACGCCATGTTAGCGCTCGCTGTCTCCTGGTTTCCCTGGTACGCGAGAATCATGCGCGGTGCGGTAGTGCGGGTTCGGTCAGAAACCTATATCCATGCCGCTCGTTCCATGGGCGTCAGTCACTGCCGTATCTTGCTTCGCCATGTACTGCCCAATGCCACTACGCCTGTGATCGTGCAGGGCTCCATGGACTTTGGTTACACCATTCTCGCCGCTGCCTCGCTGAGTTTTATCGGGCTCGGGGCCAAGCCGCCCATGATCGAATGGGGGCTGATGGCCGCGGCGTCGCGCTCGCAGTTGCTCGAGAATCCCTGGACGGTGCTGTTTCCCGGAGTGGCGATTTTTGTCCTGGTGCTGGCCGTCAACCTGGTGGGTGACGGGCTGCGCGATGTGCTCGATCCAAAGAAGGGGACGCGCTGATGATTGACGAATCCTTGCAATATTCTGCTATCGAGTGTCTCGCTGCTTCGAATAACGACGCACCTCAAGACCTGGTGCTGGAAGTGGAAGGGCTGACGGTGTCTTTCCCTGGTTTGTTCAAGACCGTAAAGGCCGTACGCGGCATCGACCTTAAGGTAAGGCGCGGCGAGATCCTCGGGTTGGTGGGGGAGTCGGGCTCGGGCAAGTCTATGACGGCCATGTCCTGCCTTGGATTGATGCCTGAGGCCGCTCGGCTGGGAGGCAGTGTCAGGGTCGCCGGACAGCAGGTCAACGGCGCCTCGGCATCGCAACTGGCGGCTTTGCGTGGCGGTGGCGCGGCGATGATCTTCCAGAATCCTATGAAGGCGCTCAACCCGTTCTTCACCATCGGGCGGCAGATGTTCGACGTCATCGGCTGCCATCGGCAACTGAGTAAGGCACAAATCCGCACCGAGGCGCTGAGCTCGCTGGAAGCGGTGAGCATGCCCGACCCCCCTCTGGCGCTAGCCAAGTACCCGCACCAGATGTCTGGCGGTCAGTTGCAGCGAGTGGTGATTGCCATGGCGCTGGCCTGTCGGCCGAAACTGCTGATCGCSGATGAGCCGACCACGGCGCTGGACGTCACCGTGCAGGCGCAGATCATCGCTCTGCTGCGCAAGTTGGCACGGGAGCAGGACCTGGCGATTCTGTTTATCACCCACAACCTGGGGGTCGTGGCTTCGCTCTGTGACCGGGTGGCGGTGATGTATGCCGGCGAGGTGGTGGAGAGCGGTCCGGTGGGCGAGGTGTTCAAGCGACCTGCACAMCCCTACACCCTGAAGTTGATGGGCACCGTGCCCAAGTTGGGGCAGGGACCCCAAGCCTTGGGCTTCATCCCGGGGCAGGTGCCGAACATGGCGGCTCCCCCGGCTGGCTGTGCCTTCAACCCTCGTTGTGAACGCGCCACCGGACGCTGCAATCACGCTGCGCCGAGGGTTGTCATCGGCAAGGAGCACTGGGCAGCTTGCCACAACATATTGGTCAAGGTGTGAGGCTTCTTTGAAAGGTAAACGGCTATGAATAACAACAAACAGCCCGCACTGTTGAGCGTCAATCAGTTGCACAAGACCTACGCCAGCCGCGATGGCCTGGTGACGGCCATTGACCACATCAGCCTGGAGGTGCAGGTCGGTGAAACGGTCGCGTTGGTGGGGGAGTCCGGTTGTGGCAAAAGTACGGTGGCCGCGACCTTGCTCGGTCTGCTGCCAGCCGATAGTGGGCAAATTCTGGTCGAAGGTCGGCCGCTGCCCACTGATGCCAAGGCGCGGGGCAGGAACTTGAGTATGGTGTTCCAGAACCCGTACGCCTCGCTGAACCCGAAAATGACGATCAAGGCGATTGTTGCCGAGCCGCTGAAGGTTGCCTTTGGTTTGCGCGGTAGCGCCTTGCACGCGCGCATTCTCACGCTGCTGGGAAATGTAGGGATGGGCGAGGAGCACATGGAGCGCTATCCCCATGAATTCTCCGGTGGCCAGTTGCAGCGTATCGCTATCGCCCGGGCCCTGGCGCTGGAGTCAAAACTGGTGATCCTCGATGAGCCTACGGCGGCGCTCGACGTGTCGGTCCAGGCCCAGGTGCTGCAACTGCTCAAGACGCTGCAGACCGACAATGGCCTGAGCTACCTGTTCATCAGCCACGACCTTGCGACGGTCGAGTATCTGGCGCAGCAGGTGCTGGTGATGTACTTGGGGCGCATCGTCGAGGCCGGGCCTGTGGAACAGGTGTTCGGCCGACCGCGTCATCCCTACACTCGTGCGCTGCTCAATTCAGTGCCCTCCATCGACCCGGAGCGCCGTGACCAGTTGCAAATCCTGAGTGGCGAGATCCCCAGCCCCTTGAACCGGCCTGCCGGGTGCCACTTCGCGCCCCGTTGTCCGCGGGCCAGTGAGCGTTGTCGCCGAGAGGTGCCAGCCGAGACCCAGGATCACGGCCACCGCTTTTCTTGCCACCACCCTCTGAACGATGAGAGCTGAACCCCTATGTACAATAAAAAAGACATGACCGCTCCCGGCATTGGTTATCAGGACCTAAGTTTGATGCAGGGCTATCCGCCGCCCCGGGAAAAGCAAGTCGGCCTGCATAATTGGGACAGTCCGCCCTATAACCGCTGGTCGTTCCAGCACATGAGCCAGTTGTTTCCGGTGGCCGCTATTCATCGCAGTCCTGGACCGGTCACCGAACTCGAGCGCAACGAACGCTCACTGGACGACGTACATTTCCAGCGGGTCGACGGCGGACAAACCGATCTGGCGACCTTCTTGACCGATAGCTACACCGATGGTTTTTTGGTGCTTCATCAAGGCAAGGTGGTTTCGGAGCAGTATTTCAACGGTATGCAACCGCACACGTTGCATCTGTTGCAATCGGTATCCAAGACCGTCGTCGGTAGCCTGGTCGGCAGATTGATCGGCCAGGGCAGAATCGATCCCCAAGCGCGTGTCAGCGACTATGTGCCCGAGCTTTCGGCAAGCGGTTATGGCGACGCCCGGGTAAAGGATCTTCTGGATATGCGCACGGGAGTGAGATTTAGGGAGGACTACACCGATCCGGATGCTGAAT
>NZ_JBFULH010000332.1:0-4574 GCF_056400445.1 Pseudomonas sp. P5_B2
ATTGTTAAAGGATCTACACATCGTCGATGTGCGAAGGATGAGCAAAAAAATGGAATTCAACACGTTGTTCGAGAAGGTCCAGGCACCTCAGCCATCTTCTGCACGGTTGATCGTCTTTCTCACGTGTACCGATTCAGAAGCGCTACTGAAAGAAAGCGCGCTCAAGCATTCAAAGCAAACAAAAAAACGCAGCAACAMTGCGTTCTGGGTCGCTTATAACGTGAGCTCACAGGGTGTGACGACTATGGCTTGAGTGCCGGGTAGCCGAACAGGACAACGCTCAAAAACTCTGAGAGAGCAAAAACAGAAGGAATTGTACGAGTAACAAGAAGAACGCTGAAAACACAATGCGCGACAGGAAAAACCTCCCTTTCAGAATTGTGGCCTTGTCACCAACAAGGCCACACCTCTATTACCGCTTCAACGATCTCAGAACAGCTTCCGGCCTTTGTTCGCAGCAATGCGCATACGCAAGGCGTTGAGCTTGATGAAGCCCGCCGCGTCGGCCTGATTGTAAGCACCGCCGTCTTCTTCGAAGGTTGCGATGTTGGCATCGAACAACGATTCGTCAGACTTGCGACCGGTAACGATCACATTGCCCTTGTACAGCTTCAGGCGAACAACACCGTTCACGTGGGCCTGGGACGCGTCGATCATTTGTTGCAGCATCAGACGCTCAGGACTCCACCAGTAACCGGTGTAGATCAGGCTGGCGTATTTCGGCATCAGCTCATCTTTGAGGTGAGCCACTTCACGGTCCAGTGTGATCGATTCGATSGCRCGGTGAGCRCGCAGCATGATGGTGCCGCCAGGKGTYTCGTAGCARCCRCGGGACTTCATGCCCACGTAACGGTTCTCGACGATGTCGAGACGACCAATACCGTGTTCACCACCGATACGGTTCAGGGTCGCCAGCACGGTGGCCGGGGTCATCTCGACGCCGTCCAGTGCAACGATGTCGCCGTTACGGTAGGTCAATTCCAGATATTGCGGTTTGTCTGGAGCGTTCTCCGGGGAGACGGTCCATTTCCACATATCTTCTTCGTGCTCGGTCCAGGTGTCTTCCAGCACGCCGCCTTCATAGGAGATGTGCAGAAGGTTGGCATCCATCGAGTACGGGGACTTTTTCTTGCCGTGACGCTCGATTGGGATGTTGTGCTTTTCAGCGTAATCCATCAGCTTTTCACGGGACAGCAGGTCCCATTCGCGCCACGGTGCGATCACTTTCACACCTGGTTTCAAGGCGTACGCGCCCAGTTCGAAACGAACCTGGTCGTTGCCCTTGCCGGTTGCGCCGTGGGAAATGGCGTCAGCGCCGGTTTCGTTGGCGATTTCAATGAGGCGTTTGGCGATCAACGGACGAGCGATGGAAGTACCCAGCAGGTACTCGCCTTCGTAAACGGTGTTGGCGCGGAACATCGGGAAAACGAAATCACGCACGAACTCTTCGCGCAAGTCGTCGATGTAGATCTCTTTGACGCCCATGGCCTGCGCCTTGGCGCGCGCAGGTTCGACCTCTTCGCCCTGACCCAGGTCAGCGGTGAACGTCACCACTTCACAGTTATATGTATCCTGCAGCCACTTGAGGATCACCGAAGTGTCCAGGCCGCCGGAATACGCCAGAACGACCTTGTTTACGTCCGCCATGCCATCACTCCACGGGGTTCTACGGAAAGCCGGGAAGTCTACCGGTCAAACGCGGTAATTTACAGAGGCGCGACAGCTTATGACGACGAAGCGACAGAATCTGTCGAGAGGGCGACCATGACCGGCGAGTCAGGAAGTTGCCGGGGTACTGCCCGTAGCAGTTTGAGGCGCGACTTGCTCGGTCGGCGCCACACGTTCCAGCCGCACCGCCACCCGACGATTTTTCGCGCGATTGCCGGCGTTGGTGTTCGGCGCCACAGGGTAGCGTTCACCATGAAAGCGCAGGGTAATCTGTGACTCCTGAATGCCGTTGGCCTTGAAATAGTCCATCACCGCCAGTGCGCGGCGACGCGACAATTCGCGGTTGGTCAGGCGATTGCCGTTGTTGTCGGAGTGCCCGTCGAGTTCGATATGATTCACCGACGGATCAGCCTTCATGAACTCCAGCATCACTTGCAACTGAGCCTTGGCCTGCGGATCAAGTTCGATGCTTTCACCCGGGAAGCCGATTTCGGACTTTTTAACCTGTTCAAAATTCTTCGGCAGCAGTTTCGCCACGCAACTTTGGTAGTCGCTGAATGCCTTGTTGAACTTGACCGGCAACAGACGCACTTCCGACACCCGGCCATCGCCGGAAGTATGCCGGGTCACCGCGCTGCGGCCATCGATCAATCCGCTGATCAAGCGCCCAGCCTGAGCTTGCGAGCTGTTGAACAGCACATTGCCGCTGCCGATTCTGACGGATCCCAGGTTGATATCACCCCGTCCCGGCTGCCACGGTGCGGCGGCCGCCAGCAAAGTCGCCGAACCACCACCGATCATCGCGTTATAGGCGTTCAGACGAAACGTCGCCTGCTCGCCGGCACGGCGCACAAATTCACCCGACCCGAAATCGGTGACCGGCTGAGACAGGCGGCATTCGAACTTGTCACCTTCGACCGTCCACTCAATGCTCTCCAGTGGTGTCTGGAAAGTCAGCGCCATTGCAGGAAGGCTGGCAAACACACTGAGCAAGGATAAATAACGCTGGCGCACGKGAGGCTCCATTGGCTTCTACGACAAAAAATACCGACACATGTATGTTAACGGCATACCTCGTTCATATCGGTACGTTCCGGCAAAACTTGATAGCGAGTGCCTGCAAGTGTCTTTTCCGGTAGCATTCCCCCTAGTTTGACCCGCCTGGAATTCCCTCATGTCCGACCGCCTGACCCTGCTGCGTCCCGACGACTGGCACATTCATCTTCGCGATGGTGCCGTGTTGACCAATACCGTTGCGGATGTTGCGCGCACCTTTGGTCGCGCTATCATCATGCCCAACCTGGTACCTCCGGTGCGTAACGCCGCTGAAGCCGATGGCTATCGCCAGCGTATCCTCGCTGCACGCCCGGCCGGCAGTCGTTTCGAACCGTTGATGGTGCTGTACCTGACCGACCGCACCCAGCCTGAAGAAATTCGCGAGGCCAAGGCCAGCGGTTTCGTGTACGCCGCCAAGCTGTACCCGGCCGGAGCGACCACCAACTCGGATTCTGGCGTCACCAGCATCGACAAAATCTTCCCTGCGCTTGAGGCCATGGCCGACGTCGGGATGCCTTTGCTGATTCACGGTGAAGTCACCCGTGGCGATGTCGACGTGTTCGACCGCGAAAAAATCTTCATCGATGAGCACATGCGTCGTGTGGTCGAGCGTTTCCCGACGCTCAAAGTGGTGTTCGAACACATCACCACCGCCGATGCCGTGCAGTTCGTCAACGAGGCTTCGGCCAACGTCGGCGCGACCATCACTGCGCATCACCTGCTGTACAACCGCAACCACATGCTGGTGGGCGGAATTCGGCCGCACTTCTATTGCCTGCCGATTCTCAAGCGCAATACGCACCAGGAAGCCTTGCTCGACGCCGCCACCAGCGGTAGCGAAAAATTCTTCCTGGGCACCGACTCGGCACCCCACGCCCAGCACGCCAAAGAAGCCGCGTGTGGCTGCGCCGGTTGCTACACCGCTTATGCAGCCATTGAGATGTATGCCGAAGCGTTCGAACAACGCAACGCGCTGGACAAGCTCGAAGCCTTCGCCAGCCTCAACGGCCCGCGCTTCTATGGTCTTCCAGCGAACACCGACCGCATTACTCTGGTCCGCGATGAGTGGACCGCCCCAACCAGCCTGCCATTTGGCGAGCTGACCGTTATCCCGCTGCGCGCCGGTGAAAAACTGCGCTGGCGCCTGCTGGAGGAACACGCGTGAGTGAAGACCATTTCGACGACGAACAGGACGGTCAAGGCGGTGGAGGCGGCCCTCGTCATCCGATGGCTGCCAGATTCCGTGGCTACCTGCCGGTTGTCGTCGACGTAGAAACCGGTGGTTTCAACTCGGCCACCGACGCCCTGCTGGAAATTGCGGCGACCACCATCGCGATGGACGAGAAAGGGTTTGTGTACCCCGATCACACCTACTTCTTCCGTGTAGAGCCTTTTGAAGGCGCGAACATCGAAGCGGCTGCGCTGGAATTCACCGGGATCAAACTCGATCACCCGCTGCGCATGGCGGTGAGTGAAGAAGCGGCCCTGACCGATATCTTCCGTGGCATTCGCAAGGCTCTGAAAGCCAACAGTTGCAAACGGGCGATTCTGGTCGGCCACAACAGCAGCTTCGACCTAGGCTTCCTCAACGCAGCGGTCGCACGCCTGGACATGAAACGTAACCCGTTTCATCCGTTCTCCAGCTTCGACACCGCGACCCTTGCCGGCCTGGCTTACGGTCAAACCGTACTGGCCAAGGCCTGTCAGGCTGCCGATATCGATTTCGACGGTCGCGAGGCTCACTCGGCTCGCTATGACACCGAGAAGACGGCAGAGCTGTTCTGCGGCATCGTCAATCGCTGGAAACAAATGGGCGGCTGGGAAGACTTCAACGACTGACCCTGTTGGTT
>NZ_JBFULH010000333.1:0-4558 GCF_056400445.1 Pseudomonas sp. P5_B2
AGATGGAGCCGGGTGCGAAGGCATGGAGAAACGTACGACAGTCCTCGACCAGCTCCAGGTCATTGCAGTGACTGGCGGTAATGTTGATGGCGATGTGGAAGGGTTCATTGAACGAGGCAGAAACAGGACCCAGCAATTGGGCAGTCTGGCGCATCAGTGAACGGGTCATCGGCACGATCAGCCCGGAATCTTCAGCAAACGGGATGAACAGGTCAGGGCGTACCAGGCCTTCCTTCGGGTGTTTCCAACGCATCAACACTTCGGTGCCGGACCACTTCCTGGTATCGCCATGCACGACCGGCTGAAAATACGGGACAAACTCTTGCGCAGCCAAAGCGCGCTGCATTTCGCGAGTAGGCGACCATGAACGCTTCTGCAAGACGTATCCGATTGCGCCCGACACCACACCAARAAAAATCAGCAGGCTAAACAGCGGTGGGTAGTCCTTGGCCATGTAACGCCAGGTTTCGCCCTCGGGGTAACCGGCGACAACGGTAAAGCCATAGCGCGAGGAGGTGAGTTCGCTTTCGGCGACGGGCAAGGTGGGCAGGGCGCCTGCGTGGACCTTGCCGTCCGCGGACAACCAATTCGGTCCCACTTGCAGCAATAGTGAGGTCTTGCGACCAATCAGGCGCAGTACGTTAATTAAGTGGTAACCGTCCAGTGTCGTCAGCGCGCCCTGTTTTCCCTCACTCAGGCGATACACCAACACCGCCGTGTCGGGCGTGACCTGGTTACCACTCATGAGCAACAGCTTGCCTTGCGTATAGTCACCGGCAGATATCTGCTCTTGGCGGTCGCCGAACAAAGAGCTGCAATAAATGGAATCGTCCAATACCAGACTGGCGGAACGCACAAATGGGCGGCGGGTGACCTGTTCACGCAGGGCCAACTTCACGTCGTCGCACTTTTGGCCTGCCAGCGGCAGCAATTCGTGCGCGGACTGGGCCGTATTGTCGAGCATCAGTTCGAACTGGCGCAGGGCTTCGTCAGCGGTCAGCCGGCTGCTTTGCTCCAGAGCCCGTTCAGCCTGCATATAGAGAATGGCGCCGCCCAGTATTACCGGGAGCAGCCCACACAGCAGGGGCACCATAATGCGGGTACGCAACGGTCGACGGCTTTTGGCACTCAATGGCATCCGCAAAATCTCTCACGACGAAGCAGGGCTCTCAAACGCTGGCAAGACAATAACTCGCCTCCCAAAAAGAGTTCAGGTAGAGGCCATAATAGTTGGCCCTCGGCGCTTATGCCGCTTAACAAGGGTTCAGCCTGGTGGCCAGTTTGATAAAGGCCAGCGTGGCGGGCGATGACTGGCGCTGATCAAGTACCGCCAGCCCGACGTGACGAATGACGGCGGGCGACAAAGGTTTTTTCACATATCGGCGGCTGTCGTCGTCGGGCAGTGAGCTTTCTGCGACGACGGTCAGAGCATCACCGCGGGCCACTGTGTCCAGCGTGCTGAGCAATTGTGAGCAGCGGTAACGGATATTCGGTGTCAGTCGAGCGGCGCTGAACAGGCCTGAGACCAACTCCGAAGATCCGGCTTCGGTCAGCACGAACGGGTCGCTGCACAAGTCGCTCAGGCTCAGGCTGTCTCGACCTGCCAGTGGGTGTTCGGCGGGAAGCAGTGCGATCATCTGGTCTTCGATTAAAGCAAAAGTGTCAAAGCGTTCTTCGGGCAGGACCACAAAGCCGATATCGATTCGTCGCTCTTCAAGCCATTGAATCACTTGGCGGTCCGGGCCTTCGTCAATGTGCACTTCAACCCCGGGGTGAGCTGCGCGGTAGTGCTGCAGAATCTGCGGCAGCAACCTGATCGACGAGGTCGGGCCAAACGAGCCGATGCGCAGCGTGCCGCGTTTCATCCCGCGCGCATCGGCCGCTTCCTGGCGCAGGGTGTTAGCCAGGCCGAGCATTGCCCGGGCGCGCAACAATAGCTGCTGACCGATGTCGCTAAGTTCGACCTGAGACTGATGCCGCCGCAACAATTCGACGCCCAATTCCTGTTCCAGCGACTTGAGCGCGTGAGAGACCGCTGATTGGGAAATCCCCAAGCGATTGGCGGCCGCCGTGAAACCGCGCAGCTCGGCGACCAGCGAGAAAATCTCCAGTTGTGTCAGGGTCATGAGTATTTACTCATTTTACGATGATCGATCATTAGTCGAATGATACGTCATCTTTCCTGGCCCGGTTTGCTCCAATGACAATCTTCGTGCAATCAACAACATCCGATACCCCGGTGTATTTGAAACTCGCCGCCGTCACCATGATCTGGGGTGGGACGTTCGTGGCCGGGCGTTATCTGTCGGACAGCCTCAGCCCGTTATTCGCCGCCAGCCTCAGATTCTTGCTGGCCAGCGCGGCGTTGTTGCTGTTTCTGCTGCTGGCGCGAGTCAAGTTGTCCCGGCCGAGCCTGCGTCAATGGCTGCAACTTGTGCTCCTGGGGTTCTTCGGGATCTTCTTCTACAACCTGTGCTTCTTTTATGGGCTGCATTACATCAATGCCTCGCGAGCCTCTTTGATCGTTGCGCTTAACCCGGCCGTGATTGGTTTCGCCTCGTGGTTACTGTTCAAGGAACGCTTGAGCAGGGCGAAAGTTTTTGGCATCGCGATTTGCATTGCCGGAGCGAGCGTGGTGATTGCCAGTCGTAATCCGCAATTATTGGCCGGGGATGCCAATGCCTGGATCGGTGACCTGATGATTTTCGGCTGCGTACTTGGCTGGGGGATTTATTCGCTGTTATCCAAAGACCTGAATCAGGCCCTGGGGCCCGTGCAGACGGTCACGTATTCGATTTTGCTGKGCACTGCGATGCTCTGTGCGACCAGCGCCGTGCGCGGCGAATTGAGTGTCAGCGCGCTCCTCAGCCTCGGCCCGCAACAATGGTTGAGCCTGATGTACCTCGGCGTATTGGGTTCGGCGCTGGCCTACATTGCTTACTACGACGGCATTCGCCAGATCGGCGCGACGCGTTCAGGTGTATTCATTGCCTTGAATCCGCTGACCGCGGTCATCCTTGGTGCACTGCTGCTGGGCGAGCCATTGACCTTGGCCATGTGCCTTGGTGGCGCGCTGATCCTGGCGGGGATTTTCCTTTGCAACAAACCCCTTGCGCGAGTAGGGAAAAAGGGGATTTGATACAGAAGGCGGACAAACCGATTTACGCTGTGTAGAATCGGGTTACGCATACAATAATAAACGTCTTCTGGCAGCAGAAGCCTCGCCCGCAAGAGCCTTGGGTCGACAATGAAGAGTTTTGGGTTTCAATTGATCTACGGTGACTTCCTCGCCCGCAGCGTGCGGGGCATCTCCTGTGCGCCACCTGCCGGTCTCAGCATTGCTCGCAACTGACATTTGTTAATTCCAAAAGCATGATGAGGCGCCAAAATGGCAGATTTATACGAAAACCCAATGGGCTTGATGGGCTTTGAATTCATCGAATTAGCATCGCCAACCCCGAACACCCTGGAGCCGATCTTCGAGATCATGGGCTTCACCAAGGTGGCGACCCACCGCTCCAAAGACGTGCACCTGTATCGCCAGGGCGCGATCAACCTGATCCTCAACAACGAACCGCACAGCGTCGCTTCGTACTTCGCGGCCGAACACGGCCCGTCGGTGTGCGGCATGGCATTCCGCGTCAAGGATTCGCAGCTCGCCTACAAGCGCGCACTGGAAATCGGCGCCCAGCCGATCCATATCGAAACCGGCCCGATGGAACTGAACCTGCCGGCGATCAAAGGCATCGGCGGCGCGCCGCTGTACCTGATCGACCGTTTCGGTGAGGGCAGCTCGATCTATGACATCGACTTCGTGTTCATTGAAGGTGTGGACCGCAACCCGGTCGGTGCGGGTCTGAAAATCATCGACCACCTGACTCACAACGTGTATCGCGGTCGCATGGCTTACTGGGCGAACTTCTACGAGAAGCTGTTCAATTTCCGCGAAATTCGCTACTTCGACATCAAGGGCGAATACACCGGCCTGACCTCCAAGGCCATGACCGCGCCGGACGGCATGATCCGCATCCCGCTGAACGAAGAATCGTCCAAGGGCGCCGGGCAGATCGAAGAGTTTCTGATGCAGTTCAATGGTGAAGGTATCCAGCACGTAGCCTTCCTCAGCGATGACCTGATCAAGACCTGGGATCACCTGAAAAGCATCGGCATGCGCTTCATGACCGCGCCACCGGAAACCTACTACGAAATGCTTGAAGGCCGTTTGCCGAACCACGGCGAGCCGGTTGATCAACTGCAAGCACGCGGGATTCTGCTGGACGGCTCGTCGGAGTCGGGCGACAAGCGTCTTCTGCTGCAGATCTTCTCGGAAACCCTGATGGGGCCGGTGTTCTTCGAATTCATCCAGCGTAAAGGCGACGATGGCTTCGGCGAAGGCAACTTCAAGGCACTGTTCGAATCGATCGAGCGTGACCAGGTTCGTCGTGGCGTACTCGCCACCGATTAACCCACCACACCGCTAAAAACTGTGGGAGCGAGCCTGCTCGCGAATGCAATCGTTCATTCAACATCGAAGTTGACTGACACGACGCCTTCGCGA
>NZ_JBFULH010000334.1:0-4554 GCF_056400445.1 Pseudomonas sp. P5_B2
TTCTTGTCGATCAGAGGGGATTGGGCTTCGCCTTTGGCGAGGGCGGACAGGAAGCCGGCCTTTACATAGGCGGCTTCGTCCACTCCAGGTGGAACGCGATTGGTGATCAGGTCAACGAGGAAAGCTTCTTCGCCAGCCGGGGGATTCTTCAGCAGCTCGATCAGGCCTGCAGTTTGTTCGGCGTTAAGCGGCTGGGGAACGATACCCAGTGCTGCACGCTCTTCGATATGTTTGCGGTAGGCTTCAAGCACAGTTATTACCCTCATCAGTGGTCCCAAATGGGTGTCCGGGACGCTCATCCCGAATTGCCGTACTCATGCGCTGCATGGCGTTGTGAGCCATTTAGCCAGAATTACCGACAATTCCTTACAGAAGCTGCTTTCAAAGTTTTACGCCTGCAGAACGGGAGCTGATGAGGGTTGGCGCTGAGCTTTTCCCCGCTGGAAAAACCCTTCGCCAACACCGCTCTGAAGGAACGACTGTGCTCGTGACGCTTTGAAAACAGCTTCTAACGGACATTGGCGCCTTAAAAGGCTGGCTGATTCTACGGCAAAAAAAATATAAACGTAAGTTAGCCCCTGAACTTTGAGGGGTGATGAATGTTAGACAAAGGGCTAACATGCGGACCTGTCCTGCTTTTCCGTGTTTTGCCTACCTATGCCCAATCAGACCATCAAGACCCCCTGCGTCGGCCTTTGCTCCACCGTTTACGGTGATTTGGTGTGCCGTGGCTGCAAGCGTTTCCACCATGAAGTGATCAACTGGAATGGTTACAACGAGGCGGAAAAGCGCGCGGTGTGGCTGCGTCTCGAGCAATTGCTGTCCCAAGTGATGGCCAGCAAGCTGGAGGTTTTCGACCCTCAGCGCCTGCGTTTGCAACTGGAGCAACGCAAGATTCGATTTGTGCCGCATCAGTCGGAGTATTGCTGGGCGTATCAGCTTATTGCCCGTGGGGCGCGAGTGATCAATAACCTGGAGGCCTACGGGATGGTGCTGATGCCGGAATTTCGCGACTGGAACCTGCCGGAATTGCGCTATGCCATTGATCGGGAATTTTTCTTGCTCTCTGAGGCGCATTACCAACGGTACATCGCACCRGGATTCCTGAAAGACGCCTTCGGCGCCTAAAAGCTTCGCGAGCAAGCCCGCTCCCACAGGGGATCAGTGTCGTTCACAAGACCAATGTGGGAGCGGGCTTGCTCGCGAAGGCGTCTGCTTCGACACCGCCTATTTCAATGCTGCGCCAATTCCTCAAGATGATCCTCAATCTCCTGTGGCTTGAGCACCAGCACATCGCTTTCCACCTTATCCAGCACCACTTCCGCCGTATTGCCGATCAAAGCCCCCGACAACCCGGACCGCGCAACGGTGCCGATCACGGTCACCGCCGCCTGCAGTTTGTGCACCATGAACGGGATCAGCACATCCGCCGGACCTTCCTCGATATGCAAATGCGCCTCGTCGATGTCGAATTCCGCCTGGAAGGCCCGGCACTGCTCCCGATAGCGCGCTTCGATGGTTTCCTTGAGCTGGAACGTCGGGTCGGCCGATGACAGCATCGGCGACGGATGCGCACTGATCACGTGCAGATGCGCCTTGGCCAGGCTGGCGATGTCATAGCCATAATCGATGATGGTGTTGTGCAGGTGACGGTGTTCGCCATCGCTATTACCCACGTCGACGGCGGCCAGAATGACTTTGTCTCTCCAGGAACCGGCGGTTTTCACCAGCAGCACCGGTGTCGGGCATTCACGCAGCAGTTTCCAGTCATCCGGGGTGAGCAGGGCCTTTTTCAGCGGGTTGTCCGGGTAATGCTGCTTGACCACCAGCCCACATCCCTCGGCTTGCTGCACATCAATGATGGTTTGGTGCAGGCTCTGATTCCACGTCTGCTCGGTCGTGACGCTGTAGCCGTCGGCTATCAGAGCGGCCTTGAGCACGCCCAACATGCCGCCGTGATCATGCTTTGGATCGCCGACCAGCAGGTGCAGGTGGGCCTGGGTCACACCGGCAATCAATTTGGCCCGCTTTAGCGCCAGGCTCTCCGAATGTTCGGGTTCTATGACCACCAGAATGCTGCGAATGGCTTGCATGATCGGGATCTCCATAAACGGGTAAAAAGCACGGCGTTGCACAACTATAGTTGCTGCTCGTCAACCAGGTACTTGATGCATATCAACGGTTGGCGACTGGTGGTCTGCCCGCAGGCCGGTATAATCGGCGCCCTTCGGTTTTGAACCCTTTATCCGTGAGCCCCATGATCCTTCCCGAAATTCACGAGTTCCTCGGCTGCCGTACCCCTGACGGCTGGGTGCAGGCGGCACTGGCCGATCAGGAAACGTTGCTGATCGACCACAAGAACTGCGAATTCAAGGCCGCCAGCACGGCGCTGAGCCTGATTGCCAAGTACCACTCCCATGTCGACCTGATCAACCTGATGTCGCGCCTGGCGCGGGAAGAGCTGGTGCACCATGAACAAGTCATGCGCCTGATGAAAAAGCGCAAGATCGAGCTGCGCCAGTTGTCCGCCGGGCGTTACGCCTCGGGCCTGCGCAAAGTGGTGCGCAGCCATGAGCCGGTGAAACTGGTGGATACACTGGTGGTGGGCGCTTTTATCGAAGCACGCAGCTGCGAGCGTTTCGAGGCGCTGGTGCCGCATCTGGACGAAGAACTGGGCAAGTTTTACTTCGGTCTGCTGAAAAGCGAGGCCCGACATTTTCAGGGTTACCTGAAACTGGCTTACCAGTACGGGGACGCCAAGGACATCGCGCAAGTGATCGATAAGGTCCGCGCGGCAGAGCAGGATCTGATCGAGTCGCCGGATGTGGAATTTCGCTTCCACAGTGGCGTGCCCGCTGCGGCCTGAGTCCTTGTAAGGTTAAGTATCATCGCGAGCAGGCTCACTCCCACATCTGGAATGCGGTCCCCTGTGTGCGAGCCTGTTCGCGATGAGGCCATCAGCACCACCGCAACACCTCTCAGCGAGTTAAACCCAAGCGTTCATGCCAATCGGCGATGGACTCTTCGGGATAGACCTCGAACTGCTGATCGCCAGACTGCGCCTCGACTTCCACCCACGGCGCTTTTGAACCGAGCATCAAGTGCGTGTGCTCTGGCGGGACCGGCAACGGGGTGTCGATGGCGGACGCAAACGGGTGGATCAATTCCGGCCATTCAGGACTGAATAGCCATAGGCCGGTCCCGCAAAGGGCGCAGAAATGCCGTTCGGCGCTGCTGCTGTGCGCTCGTTTATCGCCTTCATTCTTGATACGCGCATGGTAAATCGCGATGTGCTTGCGGCCGCGTACCTTCAAACTCTTGGCATCGCCCCCGAGGTTGATTGCATAACCGCCACCGCCCTGAGTCTTGCGACAGATCGAGCAGTAGCAACGCTGATAAGGGTAGGGGTGGGCGCTGTTCAGGCTGAATGACACGGCGCCGCAATGGCAGGAGCCTTCTAGCTGCATGGTTGCCTCCTGCGAGTTTTGGGCTTATCTGCAAAGCTTAGACTTTCAGCGGCAGGGTTGGCCTGCAACATAGAATCTCCCACAGTGGATCTTCGGTGTTCACAAAATCCCTGTGGGAGCGTGGCTTGCCCGCGATGAACGATAACGCGGTCTATCGGGACGGCACCCGCCACAAATACCACGCCGCCACCGTCCGATACGGGCTCCACGTCAACCCGATTTCAACCATCTGCTTACGTGTCGGCTGCACCTCCAGCCCTTTCAACCGTCGATACCCTTCACGCACGCCAAAGTCATCGCCCGGCAGAATATCCGGTCGTTCGAGGCTGTAAATCAGCAACATCTCAACCGTCCAGCGGCCAACCCCGCGCAAGGTAATCAAGCGCTCGATCAACGCCTCATCCTCCATCGCCAACGCTGTCGCATACTCCGGCACCACCCCGTCCAGCGTCGCTTGGGCAATTCCTTGAATGGTCGCGATCTTGCCCGCCGAAAACCCGCAACTGCGCAGTTGATCGAAGCCGGTCGCCAGAATCTGTTCCGGCCGCGGGAATGCCCCTGACGGAAACAACGCCAGCAACCGCCCGACAATTGCATCCCCGGCCTTGGCGTGCAGTTGCTGATAGGCAATCGCCCGCACCAGCGACTCATACGGATCGCGGGCCGCATGGGGCTGGTGCAGGCACGGGCCTATAGCCGCGATGTGGCGTGCCCAGTCTGCGTCGAGGGACGCTAAAAACCGGGTCGCCGGCAGATAGGGATCGGGCATGGCGATCAAGCGTTTCCAGTGGTTTTCAGCAAGGCGTTAACTTCACCGTATGTAAAAGCCTTGAGATGACTGCTGTCGAGTTTGCCGGTCTCCAGAAAACTCTTGGCCAGCCCGGCCATGGCGCCATATAAAAACTCGGCGATGCCCGATCCGGCACTCAAACGCCGCACGCCCAGTGCTTTCAATGCTTCAAGCGATGGCAACCCCGGCAGGCCCAGCACATTCACCGGCAACGTCGTACCCTGGCACAGCGCGGCGATTTCGTACTCTGCCGAGACACCTGCCGCAAACAACCCGTCGGCACCCGCCGCTTGATAC
>NZ_JBFULH010000335.1:0-4541 GCF_056400445.1 Pseudomonas sp. P5_B2
CCCAGAAACTGTTGATCAAGTTCCACGCGCACCGCCAGTGGCACATCAAAGAAGTGCTCTTCGAACTCAGTCGGCAAACCTTTGGCCTGCGCCAACAGACTTCGAGGTGTATACGCGTTATCCGCTGGCGAGGCCAAAGCGGTTGCGCAAAAAAGCAAGGCAAGCGCCGTCGCGATGGGAGTCATCGGGAACATGAGCGAAATACTCTAAAGATAAGTGCGTTGAAACCCGATCGACAGGCAGAATTTGCCTGTCGACCGGCAAGTGTTATCAAAATAAGAACATGCCTTACTTCATAACCGTATTACTGAACGCGCGGAACGGCATCGAAGATTACGACTGGATTGGCAGTGTAAAGGCCCGTCTGAGCGGCAGTCGGCTTGGCAGCGGCAATCACCAGATCAGCGCGCATCCCCCCATTGGATTCGGTATCGCCGACCACTTCCTCGGAAGCGCCAGTCAAGGTTACGCCATTGAAGGAGTAGGTCAGCGCGATGTTGTTGGAACCGTTGAACAGGGGTTGCGGGCCGCCCTCTACATAAGCATTGACCGAACCATTGGTGTGGCGAATATCATAAGTCGCACGCAGAGGGCTCAAGGTGCCAGCCACCAGGTTGTAGGACATTTTCTCATCTTTACCGAAGTCAGGATCCACCGGTTGGGCATGGAATACCTGGGTTGGGATAGAGGCGCTGATATTGATGGAGGTGCGCGCTTCTTCTGCAGCGAACGCCACCGAAGTGCTCAGTGCCAGGAGGGTCATCGGGACGGCGATTGCAAACTTATTGAACATTGTTGAGTACCTGTCTTTTCAAAGGATTTGGCCGAAAAAGCCTGAACAAGCCAGTACGATTCATCGTGTTCTGGCTCAACTTTCGACGCCAGAGAATGATCGGCCAATCGCCCAAGAAAGTAAGTACGTAACTTCCGAAGAACATGTAGTAACAATGGCTTTCGAACAACAGGAAAAAAGATAGAAAAACACTAATTACGTTGTATAGCCCTCAGATAAATACTACACACAGCTCTAGCTGAAAAGACACACAGACGACAAGCTAACAACTTTCCGTAAGATCGATACTACTAACACAGTCAAAGACCCATGATAAGTAGTAGAAGTTAGAGAATTAGTTTTATTACTCTAAAAAATCGACTTCCTTCACCATCCGATCCTCGCGTGAGCTTCACTWCAGGTCCACCTCGGCCCTCGACCGTTCGTCCAGCCCTCTTGCTTTTGTCTTAAGATATATCTTAAGTTGTATCTAAACACGACGAGAGAAGACGAAAAATGAGAGACCATCATTCCCATAGAGAACACGGCGACAGCCGCGACGGCTTCGAAAAACGCCCAGGCCCTGGCCGTGAACGCGGCGGACGCGGGCCTCGAGTGTTCGCTCCCGGCGATCTGAAGTTGCTGCTRTTGGCGCTGATCGCCGAACAGCCCTGCCACGGCTATGACCTGATCCGCCAGATCGAAAGCATGTTCGACGGCGCCTACAGCCCCAGCCCCGGCGTGATTTACCCGACCCTGACCTTTCTTGAAGAAAGCGAAATGATTACGGGCGACGCTGAGGGCGGCAAAAAACGCTACAGCGTCACCGACGCTGGGCGCTTATCGCTGACCGAGCAAGCGATTGCGCTGGATGGCGTGCGGATGCGCATCGACGTCAGCAAGCGTTCCTTGCGTGGGCATGATCGTCCGGCGGAGATCCACGAGGCGGTGCACAACTTGCGTCATGCCCTGCAGATGCACCACGGGCGCTGGAGCCCGGAAGAAATCCTGCGGGTGCGCGACCTGCTCAACAACACAGCCAAAGCTATTGTCGACGGCCCTGCCGTACAACTTGTTCAGGAGAAAGCCGAATGACTGAAGTGATCGTGCAATCCATCCACCGAGTCATGCATGAGATCAAACGCCGGCGCCTGGAAGTGTTGCGCGTGGTCGACCTGACGCCGCGTATGCGCCGGATCACGCTGGGTGGGCCGGAGCTGGCCGGCTTCGTCAGCCTCGGCACCGACGACCACGTCAAACTCCTGTTCCCCCAGAACGCGGCGGAACAAGCGGCGCTGGAAACAATGGTATTGGGTGCCGGCAAAGACAACGGACCGATGCCCGCAATGCGTGATTACACACCGCGTCGCTACGACCTCGACACCCTGGAATTGGACATCGATTTTGTGCTGCACGGCGACGGCCCTGCCTCGACCTGGGCCGAGCAAGCCAGGCCCGGCCAGTTCCTGCACATCGGCGGGCCCCGTGGCTCGATGATTGTGCCGGACATGTTCGACAGCTACCTGCTGATCGGCGACGAAACCGCCCTGCCCGCCATCGCCCGTCGCCTCGAAGGACTCGCGGCGAATCGCCGAGCGCTGGTGATTGTGGAAGTGCAGAACGCTGCCGAGCAGCAGCATCTGGAAAGCGCCGCGCAGGTCGATGTGATCTGGGTCCTGCGCGAAGGGGGTAAAGACAATCTGCTGACCACCGTCAAGCAACTGCAAGTCCCGAGCGGCCATCTGTATGCGTGGGTGGCGACCGAGAGCAAGGTGTCGCGGCAGATTCGCAGGGTGTTACTCGAGGAGCATGGCTTGAATGAGCAGTTCGTCAAAGCCGTCGGATACTGGCGGCTGGATGCAAACGACGATGAGTGACTGGCTTTAAGCCCCCTTCGCGAGCAGGCTCGCTCCCACAGGTGTCCCGGTTGTTCACAAATCATGTGTTCAAAATCGAACCATGTGGGAGCGAGCCTGCTCGCGAAAGCGATGGCTCAATCACTACAAATCCGAGTGCTTTGCACGACACCCAAGCCAGCGATCCAGCCCGATAACGATCAGCGAAATCACCCCAAACCCCATCAACAATCCCCCCGCATTCACAAACACCTGTGGATAACCCAACTTGTCCACATCGATGAACGGATAGGGATAAACCGCCAACAAATGCCCGCGCCACAATACATACGCGAAGTACACCAGCGGATAAATGACCCACAGGCCAATGTGCCGCAACCGTAACGTGCCTTTGGGCACACACACCCACCAATACCCCAGAAACAGCAGCGGCATGACATCGTGCATCAATTCGTCAGCCAGAAATTGCCAGCCTTCGGGATGCCATAAATGTCGCAGCAACACGCTGTACGCCAGCCCCACTACAGCGATGCTCACGGCAATCGCGCTGCTGACCCACGGTTGTAAAAACCAGCCTCGCGCCGCGGACTCGCGGGACGTCCACTCACAGGTCAGTACCGTCGCCACCAGCGTATTGGTGAGTACGGTGAAATAGCTGAAAAAGCTCACCACCCCGCCGATCAGGCTGGCTTCCAGACTCCAGCGCGAATACAAAATCAGGTAAAGCTGAATGGCCAGCCCCGACCAGCCCAGCAGCGCCGCAACGGCAACAAAACGACGCCTCGCAGCCGAGCCCGGCATGTTCAGACCGGTCGCTTGGTGCGCATCAACTTGACGTACAAGCGCTCGACCTTCTCCCGGGCCCACGGGGTTTTACGCAGGAACGTCAGGCTCGACTTGATGCTCGGGTCGCTCTTGAAGCAGCGGATATCAATGCGCTCGGCCAGCCCCGACCATTCGTAATGTTCCACCAGGGCGTTGAGGATCTGTTCCAGCGTCACGCCGTGCAGCGGGTTGTTGTTCTGTTCGGTCATGCAGGGCCTTCGAGCGATGTAAGGAGTGGGAAGCCGCGCACCTTAGCCGAGGGGGTGATCGGGTGGAAGCGCTCTGTGCGCTATCTATTACTGTAGGTGACCTTGTCAAGACTGCCGCCCGGCACTGTTACCGAATCTGAAATGCTCCATGTCAGTAAAAGCCCTTTCTCTATTTGTAACAGAACATTATCCTTGCGCCCGCCAAGCTGAAACGCTTCCGCTATCTGCTTCACGCCTGCATCAATCCGTTTATTTCCTAGAAAAAGACCCCGAATTTCTTCTCTATGCCTTATTTTCAAACTTCGCGAGACAGCGCTGTCTGCATGACTGTTGCCAGCCGAAAAGCCCTGAACCTGATTGGAGGGTTCACCGCACTGGGCATCGCCACCTGCACCCAGGCGGCTCCCGCCTTCGATAGCGAGTCCCCGTGGATGCTCGGCGACTGGAATGGCACGCGTACCGAACTTTCGGAAAAAGGCTACGACTTCAACGTCGATTACACCGGCGAAACGGGCAGCAATCTGCACGGCGGCTACGACCATGACCGCACCGCGCGTTACAGCGACCAGTTCGCCTTCGGCACGCACATGGACTTGCAGAAAATCCTCGGTTGGGACGATGCCGAATTTCAGCTGACCGTCACCGAGCGCAACGGCAATAACATCAGCAACGACCGCATCAACGATCCGCGTGTAGGCGGCTTTACCTCGGCTCAGGAAGTCTGGGGGCGCGGGCAGACCTGGCGTCTGACGCAGATGTGGTATCAGCAGAAATTCTTCGATCAGCAACTCGACATCAAGGTCGGTCGCTTCGGTGAAGGCGAAGACTTCAACAGCTTCCCTTGCGACTTCCAGAACCTGGCGTTCTGCGGCTCTCAGG
>NZ_JBFULH010000336.1:0-4540 GCF_056400445.1 Pseudomonas sp. P5_B2
GACCGTACTGCCCGGTGTTATCCACCGCACGGAAATAACTCGCACCGAGGAAGGACAACACGTCGTGCCGGTCCAGTTCCGGGGCCTTGAACAACTTGAACCCGGAAAACCCCAGGTCGCCCGTGAGCTGTTTGGTGTCGACGGTGGTTTTTTCATAGTTGAACAGGGAAGGGCGGAAATGCACCTCCCGCGCCTGACGCGTCTTGGGATCGACGCTGTACATGCGCACCGGCTGCTTGAACCCCATACCGACGTGGAAAAACTGCACGTCCAGCTGACCGTTCAAGTCTTTCCACAGCGAGTGATTCGCGTCATAACGGATCGCGTTGAAGTTCTGCGGCGTCATGGTCGCCAGCGTCGGCGGCAGCACCTGCTTGGTGTCCTGATAGCGGTTACCGGCGAGTTGCTTGGCCTGAATCTTCAGCGCTTCGAAATCGAACGCCTGGGCCTCGCCATCCGCCGTAGCGTTGCCCGCCCAGGCACGGGCGGCCAGCAGACCGGTGGCCGACAAACCGGTGTAGGCCGCGATAGCCATGGACGCTTTGAGCAAATTCCTGCGATGCATAAGTACAACCTGTCGTGAGCAATCCCGCGCCGTTCCTGGCACGTGCTGGATCAAAATTAACGGTTCGGACATGCCTTCGACCAAACGCAACGGACCTTAAAGAGATGCCAAATAGCTTAAACCGTTCGGTTGCAGACAAAAATTGATGGATAGCACTTTGACAGTTCGGCAATGAAACAAGAAATTTCGGTTAAGTTTTCTGACAGTACTTTCTGATTTATAGGGCATTTCTGATTTTTTTGACTAATTACTCTAAAAACCGCTTTTCACCGCGCAGATAGTTTCTATTCTGTGGTCATGACCGGCTTCTGCCCTTCAGGCCGGCGACAAACAAAAAGGAGAGGGCGATGCGGTTTTTGAAATTTTCTCGGGTTTATGGAAGGACATCGTCGATGACAAAAGTACAAGGCATCACCGAAATGTTAGGAATTCTTCCTTGCCTGGCAAGCGGCCGTCGAAGGCGCCGGCTCAGTCCGGACGAAATGAAGTTGCTGGAACGGTATCGAGAGCTGTCGGAGAGCGACCGGATTGCGATGCGGTATCTGGTGGATGCGATGAGGAGTGTTTCGCGGTTTTGATGAAACAAGCATTCAGCTGGGGCAATTATGCCGCGGCTGAATGTTGCCAGTTACCAATCCTGCAATCGCTCGGTTCGCTGGTGCAGTACGCGCAGCACTTGTATTTGGTCATCTATCAATCGATAGGGAGCGATAAACGGAAATCGGCCAAGCACCAGCTCACGAACATCCGGTACGAGCGACGGTCTGCCCGAGCCGGGAAATCTTTCCAGTTGGTGGAAAGACTGCAAAATAATCGAAATAACGTCGAAGGCCGCGTCAACTCCAAGGACTCTTTGGTAATACTCGTGGATTCCATCCAGGTCACTTTCAGCTTTTTCAGTCAGTACTACGCTCGGCACGTTTTGCCCACTTAGCCTTCACGGCGTCCAGATCGGTAAGGTTTCCAGCGTCGGCATCGGCTATGCCGTCACTTATGGCTTGCAGATGCCATGACTCGGCTTCCACATATCGAACCAATGCACGTTTTAGATGGTATTGACGGTCGCGATCAGTAGCTGCTGCCAGTTGATCAAGCTGCTGGGCCAGAAGTTCTTCAACACGAAAAGACAAAACGGGTGAGGCCATGGTGGCTCTCCTGAGCATGTGTATACGTTGTAAACGACGTAAACACCCTAGGGGCTGCCCTGAATTTCGTCAACCCGCGTGTGCGTTGGTTTGAGGAAACTTTAGCGGGTGGGGATAAATCCCACCATGGCGTAGTTGATGTACCACGCCGCATCCGGCGTGCGTGGCTAAGCCATGTTGATGATCGCGCCGACGCCGTAGACCAGCGCGCCGATATTCACCAGCCAGCCCCATGCRCCGAGGGTGRATTTGCCGCTGGGTTTCCAGCCTTTCATCCGTGCATAAAATGCCCCGAGCACGATGATCCTGGAAGGCCAGGTAGATGCCGATCGCCGCGAAGCTGACGATGGTTGCCACCGCATCCTGCAGGAAGAAGCCGAGGATGATGATCAGTGCCGGCGGGACACCGGACACGAACAGCGCGGCAACCGGCACCTGAGTGGTTGGCGAGATCTTCTTCAGCAGTGAGCTGCCGATGACCATTTTGTCGCGAGCGTAGGAATACAGCAGACGACTCGCCGCCGCTTGCAGGCTGATGACGCAGGAAATGAAGGAAATCATCACCACGCCCATCACCACTCTCGAACCGACCGGGCCGAAGGCGTTGTTGAGGATGGTGGTGACCGGGTCTTTGTCGGTGCCGTTGATCGCGGCTTGCATGTCCGGCACGGCGAGGAGCAGCGCCAGGCAGGCGAACATCGCGGCGACGCCGCCGCCGTGAGGACGGCTGGCAAGTACGAGCCATCGATGCTGATGTCAAAGGTGTTGAACAACACGCTGAGCGATTGATGGCGCTCGAAGACCAGCAGGTAAACGCCGACGATCACCGCGCCGATCAATTCACACAGGAAGCCGAACATGGCGATGCGCGCCAGTACCTTGGTGCCGCTGAGGTTGACCAGGATGGCGAACAGCGTCAGGAACAGGGCGATGATGTTGGTGTTGCCGCTCGGTTCGAAGCCCATCATGGCGGCCAGGTACGGACCGGCACCCACTGCAACGGCGGCGATGGTCACGCACAGGGCGATGGAGTAGATCCAGCCGACCATCCACGCCCAGCGTTTGCCCACCAAGCGGCGGGCCCATGGGTAGACGCCACCGGAAATCGGGAACTGCGAAACCACTTCACCGAAGATCAGGCACACCAGCAACTGGCCACAGCCGACCAGCAAATAAGCCCAGAACATCGGTGGCCCGCCAGCGGCGAGGCACAGGCCGAAGAGGGTATAAACCCCTACAACCGAGGTGACGCCTTCGCGAGCAGGCTCGCTCCCACAGGGGAATGTATTTCAAACTGTGGGAGCGAGCCTGCTCGCGAAGCTTTTAGTGCTTGAACATCACATGCCGGACGACGGTGTAGTCCTCCAGCCCGTACATCGACATATCCTTGCCGTACCCGGACAATTTCTGACCGCCGTGCGGCATTTCGCTGACCAGCATGAAGTGCGTATTCACCCACGTGCAGCCGTAATGCAGCCGCGCCGATAGGCGATGGGCGCGACCGACATCCGCTGTCCAGACCGACGACGCCAGGCCGTAGTCCGAATCGTTGGCCCAGCCCAGCACCTGTGCTTCATCGGTGAACTTAGTGACGGAAACCACCGGCCCGAACACCTCGCGGCGAACGATTTCGTCATCTTGCTGAGCGTCGGCCAATACGGTCGGCTCGAAGAAGTAACCATTGCCCTCCACAGCCTTGCCACCGGTGATCAAGCGAATGTGTGGTTGCGCAATGGCGCGCTCGACAAAACCGGCCACACGGTCGCGATGTTGGGCGGTGATCAGGGGCCCCAGTTCGGTCGACGGATCATCCTGCAAGCCGTACTTGATGCTGCTGACCGCTTCGCCGAGTTTCTCGACGAACTTTTCGTAGATGCCGGCCTGCGCATAGATGCGGCACGCGGCGGTGCAATCCTGGCCGGCGTTGTAGAAACCGAAGGTGCGAATGCCTTCTACGGCGGAGTCGATGTCGGCGTCATCGAAGATAATCACCGGGGCTTTGCCGCCCAGTTCCATATGCATGCGTTTGACGCTGTCGGCGGTGCTGGAAATGATGTTGGAGCCGGTGGCAATCGATCCGGTCAGCGACACCATGCGTACTTTTGGGTGGGTCACCAACGGGCTGCCCACGCTAGGGCCACGGCCAAATACCAGGTTGAGTACACCGGCCGGGAAGATGTCCGACGCCAGTTGCGCCAGGCGCAGGGCGGTCAACGGAGTTTGTTCCGACGGCTTGAGCACCACGGTATTACCGGCGGCGAGGGCCGGGGCGATTTTCCAGGCGACCATCATCAGCGGGTAGTTCCACGGCGCGATGGAGGCGATCACGCCGACCGGGTCGCGGCGGATCATCGAGGTGTGCCCCGGCAGGTATTCACCACCCGCCGAACCGCTCATGCAGCGGCTGGCGCCAGCGAAGAAACGGAACACGTCGGCAATCGCCGGGATCTCGTCGTTCAGTGCTGCGCTGTAGGGTTTGCCGCAGTTGTCCGACTCCAGTTTGGCCAGCTCTTCGCCATGGGCTTCGATGGCGTCGGCGAGTTTGAGCAGCAGCAGCGAGCGCTCTTTCGGCGGGGTTTGCGACCAGCCTTCGAAGGCGGCATCGGCAGCACGCACGGCGGCATCGACCTGGGCTTCGCTGGCTTCGTTGATTTCTACCAGTACGCTACCAAGAGCCGGGTTGAACACCGGTTGGGCGGGGCCTTCGCCGTCGATCAGTTGGCCGTTGATCAAGAGTTTGGTTTGCATGGCATTTGTCCTCTTCAAATCTGTTCTTGTTTTGAAACTGGCCCCTGTGGGAGCGAGCCTGCTCGCGAAAGCGGTTTAACAT
>NZ_JBFULH010000337.1:0-4509 GCF_056400445.1 Pseudomonas sp. P5_B2
GTCGCGGGTCTCGGCCAGCGATGCAAGGGCCATGATGGTCACGTCATGGGTGGCTTGCAGCTCACGGGTTCGTGCCAGGACTTCCTGGTCGAGAAAGGCGTTGTGCGAACGCAACAGGTCCGTTGTGGCCTTCAGGCGCAACTGCGTCTGTACCCGCGCCAGCAGAATTGCCGGGTTGATCGGCTTGAACAGGTAGTCGGACGCTCCTAGTTTTAACCCCAGGCACTCATCTTCGTCTTGATTGCGGGCGCTAAGAAACAGGACCGGTACTTCACTTGTATTGGGGTCACCCTTTAGACGGCGGCAGACTTCATAGCCATCCATGTCGGGCATCATCACATCCAGCAGGATCAGATCGGGTATCGCCCGATTGACGATTTGCAGTGCATGGGCACCACTGGTTGCAATTCGGACGTGATAACGCTCACTCAGCAACTCACTGATCAGTTGCAGATTGGCTGGCATATCGTCGACCACCAGCACGCTGGGTCTAGGGGTTGAGTTGTTCAACTGGACTTCCTCGTGACGGGGTCACAGATGGAGCGGTAATGCAGTCGGGGGCGAACGTTTTGCGGCGGGAGCACGCTGGGAAAGGTGCGGCCTGTCGTTTCTGCCAAGTAAGTGCAGTAACGCATGCCGGGCCCACGTCTGCTCTGAAATGGCCTGAAGCGTGTGCGCCGCGCGCTGAAAAACGCTGAAAACTTCTGAACAGCGCGCTTTTAAAGGCATGAAGTGCGTGTAGCCCTGACGTTCTATCCGCTCATTGCGCCTGTACCACAAGCCTGCATGGCCTCGCTCAGGCAGGCTTGCGCACGCTCGAAATCGAAACGTTTCACCGCGCTTTCCAGTGGCTGGAAGCTGTTTGCAAACGCGCCACGGAGTAAGCCTGCATGTGAGGAAAAGTAGGGCAATGCCTGCGCATCAAAGTCACCCAGTAGTGCATCGAGATGCTGGCAGATCCGTTGCAATTCGACCCCGTCGACTACTGTCGGTACAGTCTCGACTTCACAGGGCAACTTCTCCCGCAACTGTGCCAGCAGTGCCTCCAACGGTTCAGACAACGCCTCCAGAGCGATTTGCAACTCATCCTCGGATCGCTTGGCGCGCAGGGCCTGCTCCAATGCATTTGCCGCCTGGGCGACGGCGTTGGCACCGATGGTTGCTGATACGCCTTTGYAGCTATGGGCCAACAATTCGGCTTTATCCAGTTCGCCTGCCGCCATCGCCGCGCTCAACTGATTCAACACGGGGCGTTGGCTGGCCAGGTAGTGATGCAACATGTCCGCATACAGGCTGTGCCTGCCCAGTACCCGGCGAAGGCCGGCAACCATGTCCACTCCGTCAAGTTTCAAACCCGCATCAGCACACCCCACCGTTTCCGGCTCCACGGCGCATTTTTGGTGGGCCGGCGTCTCATTCAGCCAGCGTCGCAAAACGACGTAGAGCGTCTGCGGTTCGAAGGGCTTGCTGACAAAGTCGTTCATGCCTGCCGCCATGCAGGCGTCATGATCACGCTTGCTGGCATTGGCAGTCATCGCGATAACGGGCAGGGTGCTCAGGCCAGGCTGCCCACGCAGCAGGCGGGTGGCTGCCAGGCCATCGAGCACCGGCATCTGCATGTCCATGAACACCAGGTTATAGCGCTCGGCGGACAACCGATTCAATGCCTGACGGCCATCCTCCGCGATATCGACGCAACAACCCACTGCCTCCAGTAATTCAGCAGCGACCTGCTGGTTCAGCTCATTGTCTTCTACCAGTAAAACACGGGTCCCTTCGGCCACTTTCCAGTCACAGAGCGGTTCCCCGGCGCACAGGTCATCAATGACATTGCTATGGGACAACAGCAGACGGACCTCAAACCAGAAGTTGCTGCCTTCACCCAGTACGCTCTGCACACCGACTTGGCCGCCCATCAACTCGGACAGCTGTTTGGCGATTACCAGCCCCAGGCCCGTGCCACCAAAACGTCGTGTGGTGGAGGTATCCGCCTGCTGGAAACTCTGGAACATGTGTTTTAACTGTTCGGCCGAGATTCCTATGCCGGTATCGGTCACGCTAAAGTAAAGCAAAACGTCATCGGCGCCAGCCTGACGCAGGCTCACCTCAACCCGGATCTGCCCGCGTTCGGTGAATTTCACCGCATTACTCAGGAAGTTAAGCAGTATTTGCCGCAGTCGCAGGGGGTCGCCACTCAACCGTTCCGGCACATCCGCAGCGACATTGAACCGCATGTCCAAGCCTTTATCGGCAATACGCGGATGCACCTGGTCGAGCACTTCTTCCAGCAATTGGGCCAGGCTGAAGTCGCGGACCTCCAGCTGAAGTTTTCCAGCCTCGATCTTGGAGAAATCCAGAATGTCGTCAATGACGCCCAGCAGATGCCGGCTAGAGCTTTGTACCTTGTTCAAGTAGTCGCGCTGACGCTCGCTCAGGTCGGTGCGCAAGGCCAGGTACGTCATGCCGATGATGGCGTTCATCGGTGTGCGAATTTCGTGACTCATGTTGGCCAGAAACTCGGCCTTGATGCGTGCACTGTCCTCGGCCAATTGCCGCGCCTGTTGCATTTCTTCTGCCGCCGCGCGCTGGGCGGAAATGTCCTCGATGATCCAGATCGAACCTTGCGACGACAGGTTTCCGGGGGCGACTGCGCGTGCACTCATGCTCGCCCAGAAGCTGCTGGAGTCCCTGCGACAAAGCTGCATCTGCTGCTGATAGATTTCACCGCGGTCCAGAGTCTCGCGAACCTTGGCTTCGAACGGGATAATTGCCTCTGTCGACATGAGCTGTTCCAGCCAGATCAGCGGAGAGCGTTGCAATTGTTCGCCCGCTGCATATCCGAGCAACTCGTCCAGCCGCGAATTGGCCTGTACGATCAGATTGCCTCGCACCAGTGCAATGCCATAGGGCGCCGAGGTCACGATGGCCTGCTGCTGTTCGTGCGCTTCACGCAGGTTGCGTTCTTCTTCTTTGCGCTGGCTGAGATCGCTAATCGCGACGCACAGGCATTGCCCTCGATCCTCTCGCATCGGCAGCAGGCACAGACGCAACTCGGCAGGAAACTCGCTGCCATCGGCCCGGCGGGCAATCACCTCGACCCTATTGACCACTTTGTTTGTACGCACCTGCGCGAGCAGACGTTCTATGGTTTCGAGCTGACTGTCGGGCACCAGCGCCCGGTAACACTGGTCGAGCAGGCTGCCGGGCGCATAACCAAAGGTCGCTTCGCTCATCTGGTTAGCCAGGATCACACCGTGCTCGTCGAACACTAGCAGCGCTTTAGGCGCAAACTCGACGATGCCGCGATACCAGCTTTCGGTGGCTTCCAGGGACTGTTGGCGCTGTTGCAGGATCAACGCCTGGCTCTTCAGTTGCTTGGCCTGTAGGCAGGCCTGGTGCAGCAATTGCTGATTGTGCAGGCGCTGTTGCAGCAAATTCAGCAGTGTGCCCAGTTTATTGGGCAAGCTGTCGAGTAGCTTGAGCTGGGCGAGATCCGGGCGATGAGCGAAATCAAGCTCAAGGCTGGCGAGCTGCTGCCCATCCTGCAGCAGTGGCAAGCTGTAATGCACTTGGCCAGTACGCCCGATGACGGGCTCTGTATCGAATAGCAGAACCGTCTTGCAATTCAGGGATTTGCCCAGCTTTTGCTGCAACCTTTCGGTAAAAGCCTCCCGACTTGCACACAATTGCAACGCTTGCACCAGCTCGCCGAGTTGTCCTTTGACCCAGTGCTTTCGGAGCAGCTCTTCATTAACGTCGACATACGCATCGAGTGCTTCCGCCAGGGCCACGACTTCGGTAAGCCCCTCGCGATGCCACGACTTCCCAACGGCTTCGCCGGCATTCATGCGGCGTATGCGTTCGGAAAGACACAGCAGAGGTTGCACCAATTGACGACGCAGAATGACCAAAAATACCAATAGGCCCGCGCCCAGCGTAATCAATTGCAGCAGGGCGCTGATGTGGGCGGCCAGCTTGGCGTTGTCCCGAGCCGCCTCGAAATCGCTGTTAAAACGTTGGGTAGTCGAGAGTTTGAGCCGATTCAGCGCGTCTGCAAATTGCCACTCGGAATTGATGTAAGTGGAACCCGAAAGCAATGTCGGCCCCCCTCGGTGGAAGCTCTCCTTCATTGCCTGACGCTCCATGCCCGTCTGCCTGTGATCCATTTCCTCGACCGTGGTCAGCAATTGGTCTTCCGCTTCAGTCAGTCCGATCGTTCGAAAATCGGTGGCGATCTCGTGGAAACCCCGGTTGTTTTGCCACTTTTCGTTGTATTGGGTGAGAAACAGTTCGTCGCCGGTGCTGGCATAAAGGCGTGCCAGTTGCGTCAGTTCACGGTTGAGGGTCGCCATCAGCGCAATGTCGGTGATGGTCTTGTGGCGTCGATCAGTGGCTTGCTCGGCCTGCTTGCCGATGTACTCATCCAATCCCACGGAAATCAGGCAAGCAATCAACGCGATGCCAAATCCTGCCGAAATGAGTTTGCTCAGACGTTCCAGGCTCATGGGC
>NZ_JBFULH010000338.1:0-4508 GCF_056400445.1 Pseudomonas sp. P5_B2
CAGGTGCCAGAGGCCGAGAATACTTGGCCTGCCATCTCGGTGCCTGGGAAAACTTTAAAGGAAGCTGTTTATGCGCCTGAGTACCCGCGTAGCTGCGCTCTGTGTCGGACTCGTCGTCAGTCACCATGGTGCAGCGGCCGAGTTGCCGCAACGTTGGGTCAGTGCCGGTGGCGCGTTATCCGAATGGGTGTGCGCACTGGGGGGCGAGTCGAAACTGGTCGGTGTCGACACCACCAGTCAGCACCCTGCAAATCTCAAGGCGCTGCCAAGCATTGGCTATCAGCGCCAATTGTCGGCGGAAGGCATCTTGAGCTTACGCCCGCAGTTGCTGATCGGCACTGAAGAAATGGGCCCGCCGCCGGTGCTCACGCAGATTCGTAACGCAGGGGTGCGGGTCGAGTTGTTCTCGGCTCAGCCGGATTTGCCGACATTGCAGGGCAATTTGCAGCATCTGGGCAAGTTGCTCGGGGCTGAAGACCAGGCTGAACATTTGTACCAGCAGTATCAGGCGCAACTCGATCAACAAAAAATCCGCGTGACCAAGGCACAGCTAACCCAACAATCACCGGGCGTATTGATGCTGCTCGGGCATGCGGGCGGCAAACCGCTCATCGCTGGCAAGGACACCGCCGCCGATTGGTTGCTGCAACAGGCCGGCGGTCACAACCTGGCTACACATACCGGCTATAAGCCATTTTCTGTCGAGTCGCTGGTGAGCCTGGACCCCGAGGTGTTGGTGTTTGCCGACCGCGCACTGACGGGGGATGYGGCGCGTGCCGCGCTGTTCAAGGAAAACCCGATGCTGTCCTCGACCCGCGCGGCGAGGAACGGTCGAATCATGGAGCTGGATCCGACGCTGCTGGTGGGCGGGCTCGGGCCAAGGTTGCCCGAGAGCCTGAAAAAGCTCTCCGACGGGTTCTTTCCTGGCACTGTCGACCAATGACCATTCTGGTTAAACCGCGTGCGCTGTTCATTGGCCTGAGCCTTTTGTGTTTGCTGGCGATCTGGCTGTCGCTGGCGCTGGGGCCGGTCAGTTTGCCGTTGCTCGACACCTTGCACGCCGTGCTGCGCCTGGCCGGATTGCCGTTTTCACCAGAAGGGCTGGAGCAAGCCGAATTGATCGTGGGACAGATCCGTCTGCCGCGAACCTTGCTTGGCTTGGCGGTGGGCGGCGTGCTGGCGCTGACCGGTGTTGCGATGCAGGGCCTGTTTCGTAACCCGCTGGCCGACCCGGGATTGGTCGGGGTGTCCAGCGGCGCGGCATTGGGTGCCGCCATCGCGATTGTGGGTGGGTCAATGTTTGGCGGCCTCCCCGAGTCGTTCGGGCCTTATTTGTTGTCGGTGTGTGCGTTTCTCGGCGGCTTGGGGGTGACGGCGCTGGTGTATCGACTGGGCCGACGCAACGGCCAGACAAACGTCGCGACAATGCTGCTGGCCGGTATCGCATTGACCGCTCTGGCGGGCTCGGCGGTGGGGTTGTTCACCTATCTGGCTGACGACGCGACCCTGCGCACTCTTACGTTCTGGAATCTGGGCAGCCTCAATGGCGCAAGTTATGCGCGACTCTGGCCGTTGCTGGTGGTGAGTGCAGCCGTGGCGCTGTGGTTGCCGCGTAGAGCCAAGGCCTTGAATGCGTTGTTACTGGGCGAGTCGGAGGCCGGTCATCTGGGCATCGACGTCGAAGGGCTCAAGCGTGAACTGGTGTTTTGCACTGCCTTGGGGGTTGGCGCAGCAGTGGCGGCGGCGGGGATGATCGGGTTCGTCGGGCTGGTGGTGCCACACCTCGTGCGCTTGCTGGCCGGTCCCGATCATCGAGTGTTGTTGCCCGCCTCGGTACTGGCGGGTGCCAGTCTTCTATTGTTTGCCGATCTGGTGGCGCGACTGGCCCTGGCACCCGCTGAACTGCCGATCGGCATCGTCACGGCCTTTATCGGTGCGCCATTTTTCCTGTTCTTGTTGCTCCGGAGGCGCGCCTGATGTTGCGCACGCAGAATCTGCAAATCCGTCGCGGCGCCAAGACTGTGCTGACGGACATCACGCTTGAGCTCTTGCCAGGCGAAGTGCTGGGTGTGCTCGGCCCCAATGGCGCCGGCAAAAGTACCTTGATGAGTGCCTTGTGCGGCGAATTGCACGCTCATCATGGAAACGTCTGGCTCGATGATCGGGAGTTGAGTCACTGGCCTGCCGCGTTGCGCGCGCAACGTCTGGCGGTGCTGCCGCAGGTGTCAACTCTGGACTTTGCCTTTCGCGTTGAAGAAGTGGTGGGTATGGGGCGCTTGCCCCATCAAAGCGGTCGGGTGCGCGATGACGAGATTGTCGCTGCCGCGTTGCACGCCGCAGATGCYGTGCACCTGAGTGGTCGCAGCTATCTGGCCCTGTCCGGTGGCGAGCGTCAGCGTGTGCATCTGGCCCGAGTGCTGGCGCAACTCTGGCCGGGTGAGGTGGGGCAGACGTTGTTGCTCGATGAGCCGACTTCGATGCTCGACCCGCTGCACCAGCACACCACCCTGCAGGCGGTGCGCGAGTTTGCCGATCGCGGCGCGGCCGTGTTGGTCATCCTGCATGATCTGAACCTGGCGGCGCGTTATTGTGATCGTCTGTTGTTGCTTGAGGGCGGGCATCCGGTGGCGCTGGATACGCCAGAGCAGGTCCTGAAACCCGAACCGCTCAAAGCTGTGTTCGGGCTGGAGGTATTGGTCCAGCAGCATCCGGAGCGTGGGCATCCGCTGATCATCGCCCGCTGATACTTATCGTTGAGGTGAACATGCGTGGAATTTTGCTGTTGGCGGTACTGCTACTGAGTGCCTGCCAGCATGTTTCGGTGCCACCACCGGTCAGTGCTGACATCCGGGAACTGAGTACCGGTGAAACGCTGACGGCGCAGGAACTGATCGAACGACTTTCCAAGCCTTCGCGGCTGATCGTCGGCGAGCAGCATGACAATCGCGATCACCACCAACTGCAACTGTGGTTGCTGCAATCGCTGGGGGAGCAGCGGCCACAAGGCAGCTTGCTTCTGGAAATGCTGACACCGGATCAACAACAGCGCGTCGATAATGTTCGTCATGCCTCGACGCCACCGGAAAATTTGCCTGCTGCCTTGGCTTGGCAGGAGGGTTGGGACTGGGACCTGTACGGGCCGATCGTGGGTTTTGCGCTGACTCAGCCTTATCCGCTGCTCGCGGCCAATCTGGATAACCTGGAGGTTCGTGCGATCTACTCCAAACCACCGTCATTGACCGGTGCGCGGTCCAATGCGGCGTCGGTCAAGGACGTGTTACTGGCACAGATCAGCGGCTCCCATTGCGGTTTGCTGCCCGCTTCGCAGATGCCCGCCATGTTGGCGGTCCAGCAGCAACGAGACCGGCGAATGGCTGAACGCTTGCTGGCGGCCCCGACGCCTTCACTGATGTTTGCCGGTGCGTATCACGCGCGCAAGGACGTGGGTGTGCCAATCCATGTGCTGGATTTGGGGCAGGTGCAAGCGCCGACGGTATTGATGCTGGCAGAGCAGGGGGCCGAGGTGACAGCAGCAATGGCCGATTACGTCTGGTACACCGCCGCTTCACTGCCTCAGGATTATTGCGCGCAAATGCGTAAGCAGTTCGGTAAGTGACGGAGGGGTTTAACAGGCAAAAAAAGACCCGGCAAGAGCCGGGTCAAATAACCGTGATTAGCCTGATGAGGAGATATCTGAGAGTCCGAACCAAGGGCTTTTCAAATATCGACCAGTCTCGCGACCAGTTGTGATAATCATATCGATTCTCATTACCAAGTCAACCGCTGTTTTTTGATTTCTTTTAAATGCGTCGCCAAGCCGTTTCAAAGGCCGGTACTCACTGGGTAATCAGCTCGCGCGCCTGAGCGAAATCAATGCTCTCAGATCTTATGCCGTGACGAAATTGCTTCCAGTTGTTTGTTCAAGGCTTCTTTTCGCTCGGCTGGAATGTCATTCCAGTGCACATCCATCAATGCGCCTTCGATCGCATACAACAACACCTTGGATGCTCGAAACCCGCGCGTACGCACGGCCCGATAAGCATCCACCGCCCCAAGGCGACGCAAGTCCGAGGCGCTGTGGATGCCCACGGCATGCAGCCACTGCGCCGACGTCTTGCCAAGATTTTTCAGGTGCTGCAGTTCATCATTCATCAAGCCTCCTTGCGACGGCCGAACGGAGCGTGGGCGAACTTCTCAGGAGTGTAGCCATCAGTAGGAAAAGCGTGATTGTTTGACAATTTCCGACGTAAAAGCTTCTAAGAAGAAAACTCAAAACCTTGGGTGGTTGTCGGCGAATGCGATAGGGGTTACCAGGAAGTCTAGCTGTCGGGAGTCAATACGGAGTCCAGCGCAAAGCGGAGGCGCTGGACTGTCAGGTAAAACGTCGTTTTTAACGAGTGCGATAACGCAGGCGAGTGCCGAAGTTCATCGACATCAGGATCTCGTCCGCGCTTAGATCTGGCGGGAAGTAGGCACCGGAGATCTGCGCATGAGCCAGGCTGGCACCT
>NZ_JBFULH010000339.1:0-4501 GCF_056400445.1 Pseudomonas sp. P5_B2
GACCCGGCCGAAGCCTTGACCCGTTATATTCGCGCCAAAATGGAATTCTCACGGCGCCAGCCACAGGCCTCGCGGATCTTCGCCATGGAAGTGATCAGCGGCGGCGAATGCCTGACTGAGTATTTCAACCAGGACTACCGCGCCTGGTTCCAGGGCCGGGCAGCTGTATTTCAAGCGTGGATCGATGCTGGAAAGATGGACCCGGTAGACCCAGTCCACCTGATCTTCCTGTTGTGGGGCAGCACTCAGCATTACGCCGACTTCGCGACCCAGATCTGCCGCGTCAGCGGACGTACCAAGCTGACCAAGCAAGACATTGAAGACGCCAGCAACAACCTGATCCRCAYCATTCTCAAGGGCTGCGGCCTGACCCCTGTTATTTAAGACACCTATGCCTTTCACCCTCAGTAGCTTTTGTGAATACCGCGAAGAAATTCGCAAAAGCCGCTTCATCACCTTCGCCGCGCCGATATCAAGCCCGGCAGACGCCCAAGCGTTCTTTGAAAAGCACAGCGACCTCAATGCTTCGCACAATTGCTGGGCGTGGAAGCTTGGCGATCAGTATCGCAGCAACGACGATGGCGAACCCGGCGGCACCGCAGGCCGGCCGATTCTGGCGGCGATCGAAGCGCAGGATTGTGATCAGGTCGCGGTGCTGGTGATTCGTTGGTACGGCGGCATTCAACTGGGCACCGGCGGCCTCGCCAGGGCGTATGGCGGCGGCGCGAACAAGTGCCTGCAAGCGGCGCCAAAGGTTGAGCTGATCACTCGAGTGCCTGTCAGTTGCGCCTGTGCTTTCGGTGAATTGGCGCTGGTGAAACTTCGTGTGGTGGAACTGGGCGGTCTGGTGGTGGAAGAAACGTTCACCGCCAATGGTGTCGAACTGCAATTAGCAGTTGGGCAAGCGCAGATCCATACCCTGCAAACGCAGCTGGCGGACTTGAGTCGCGGGCGCATTGTGTTGCAGCACTGAGCGCACCAACAACGCTCACCCTTATTCCGCCGACGTTAGAAAATTGCCCACATCTACTGTGCACCCGGCTGTGGATAACCTGAGCACATGTGCCTGTAACCCTTCTGTCATGCGGGTTTGCGGGCTTTGTTCACTTTTCGCCCAATCTGCCACTATCCACACAAAATCTACGTAAAAACAGATAGTTAGTGCGTGTTATCACCTTTAGAAGATAGCCGCCCAGTGCTTATGCCCGACCTTTAAGCTTGCGCACAAATACTGTGGAGCAATCTGTGGATAACCCGTTCATGGCTGTCGCGGCCCCCTATCCGGCGCGGCTTGCAGGCAGATGCTCGTTTTTTAACCAAATCCCCGCGAGCAAATCTGGAGCTTGATCAACCGCCGTGCTCCTAAGTGGTGCCTGACTCGGCGTCGATGGGGCACGATCCATTGTCCTTGAGGGCGGTGCTTTGCGCGGGCCAGCCGCTTTCCTGACTACATGGCCAGGAAATTGCTTTATTCACAGGCATCACGCCCCTCGACCCGAGTCCGTCATGCCCAACCCCGTGCCGATCCCCGATCAAACGCCCCGCCTGCAGTTGCGCAAGATCAGCAAACGCTACCCCGGATGCCTGGCCAACGATGCCATCGACCTGACCATTGCGCCTGGCGAAATCCACGCCCTGCTCGGGGAAAACGGTGCGGGTAAAAGTACGCTGATGAAGATCATCTATGGCGTCACCCATGCCGATTCCGGAGAGATGATCTGGCAAGGGCAACGCGTAACCATGCGCAACCCGGCCCAAGCCCGAGGCCTTGGGATTGGCATGGTGTTCCAGCATTTTTCGTTGTTCGAAACATTGAGCGTGGCGCAGAACATTGCCCTGGCCATGGGCGCTGCGGCCGGCACACCAAAACAGCTTGAACCGAAGATTCGTGAAGTGTCCCGACGCTATGGCATGGCGCTGGAGCCGGAGCGACTTGTCCACAGCCTGTCGATTGGCGAGCGGCAACGGGTGGAAATCGTTCGTTGCCTGATGCAAGACATCCGCCTGTTGATTCTTGATGAACCAACCTCGGTGCTGACCCCGCAAGAGGCCGATGAACTGTTTATCACCTTGCGTCGACTCGCGGCCGAGGGCTGCAGCATTTTGTTTATCAGCCACAAGCTCGGTGAAGTCCGGGCGCTGTGCCACAGCGCTACCGTGTTGCGCGGCGGGCGAGTGGCCGGGCATTGCCTGCCGGCCGAATGTTCGGACCGGCAACTGGCTCGGCTGATGGTCGGTGAAGTGGCCGAGGCGATTACGGACTATCCGAAGGTGGTAGGCGGCGCTGCGTTTCTTACTGTTAACCAATTGTCCTGGCCCAATCCTGATCCGTTCGGCTGCTCACTCAAGGACGTCGATCTTGAGGTGCGCAGTGGTGAAATCGTCGGTATCGCCGGGGTCGCGGGTAACGGTCAGGATGAATTGCTCGCCTTACTGAGCGGCGAAGAACGACTGGCACGCAACGACGGCGCGACGATCAGTTTCGGTGGGCAACCGGTCGCTCATCTGCGACCCGACGCGCGACGCAAACTCGGCCTGGCCTTCGTCCCCGCTGAACGTCTGGGCCACGGTGCGGTGCCGGAGTTGAGTCTGGCGGATAACGCGCTGCTCACGGCGTTTCAACAAGGGTTGGTCAGCAACGGGCTTATCCAGCGCAGCAAAGTCGAAGCGTTGGCCGAAGAGATCATCCGTCGCTTTGGGGTCAAGACACCCGATGCTCAAACACCGGCGCGTAGCCTGTCCGGCGGTAATTTGCAGAAATTCATCCTCGGCCGGGAAATCCTCCAGCAACCCAGATTACTGATCGCCGCGCACCCGACTTGGGGCGTGGATGTCGGCGCAGCCGCAACCATTCACCGCGCGCTGATTGCCTTGCGCGATGCCGGCGCGGCGATCCTGGTGATCTCCGAAGATCTCGACGAATTGTTCCAGATCAGCGACCGCCTCGGCGCCTTGTGCAGCGGTCGTCTGTCGCCACTCAGAGCCACCGTCGACACGCGCCTGATCGACGTCGGCGGCTGGATGGCCGGCCAGTTCGACACCCCTCAATCACTCGCCCCCGCAACGGTTTAACGGAGTTTCACATGCTGCTTTCTCTCGAACCCCGTGGCCAGCAATCGCGCCTGATGCTGTGGTGCTCGCCGCTGCTGGCGGCGGCGCTGACGCTGGGCTGTGGCTCATTGCTGTTTATCGCATTGGGTCATGATCCATTGCTCACCTTGCACACTTTGTTGATCGCGCCGGTCAGCGACCTGTATGGCGTCTCGGAATTGTTGGTCAAGGCGTTGCCGATATTGCTCTGCGCGTTGGGGCTGGCGGTAGCGTATCAGGCGCGGATCTGGAACATCGGTGCCGAAGGTCAATTGCTGCTCGGTGCGCTGGCCGGCAGTGCCTTGGCGGTGAACATTATCGACCTGCAAAGTCGCTGGGGGCTGGTGCTGATCCTGCTGGTTGGCACTTTGGCCGGTGCAGCGTGGGCCGGGCTGACGGCATGGTTGCGCACCCGGTTCAATGCCAACGAAATCCTCACCAGCATCATGCTCAATTACATCGCCCTGAACCTGCTGCTGTTCTGTGTCCATGGGCCGTTGAAGGATCCTGCCGGGTTCAATTTCCCGGAGTCGGCGATGTTCAGTGATTTCAGCCGTTTGCCGTTATTGATGGAGGACGGCCGGGTTCACGCCGGGGTGTATTTCGCCTTGCTGGCGTTAGTCGCTGTCTGGGTATTGCTGCAAAAAAGCTTTGTCGGTTTTCAGATCAAAGTGTTGGGGCTGGATAAGCGTGCGGCGGGTTTCGTTGGCTTTCGCGAGAAGCGTTTGATCTGGTTGGCGCTGTTGATCAGCGGAGGTTTGGCGGGTTTGGCCGGCGTGTGTGAGGTGACCGGCCCTATCGGTCAGTTGGTGCCGCAGGTCTCGCCCGGCTACGGCTATGCGGCGATCACCGTGGCGTTTCTCGGACGACTCAACCCCATCGGCATTCTGTTTTCCAGCCTGTTGATGGCGCTGCTGTACATCGGTGGCGAGAGCGCGCAGATGAGCATGAACCTGCCGCAAGCCATCACCCAATTGTTCCAGGGAATGATGCTGTTTTTCCTGCTGGCCAGCGACGTGCTGATTCTCTACCGACCGCGTTTGAACGTGCGCTGGGCCCGCCGCGCGCCAGCCACCGTACCTGCAGGAGCGCTGTGATGGATATCGATCTGCTGAGCAATATTTTCTATGCCATGGTCCGCTGCGGCACACCCTTGCTGTTGGTGGCGCTGGGTGAATTGATCTGCGAGAAAAGCGGCGTGCTCAACCTGGGCCAGGAAGGGATGATGCTGTTTGGCGCGGTGATCGGTTTTATAGTCGCCCTGAACAGCGGCAACCTGTGGCTCGGCGTGCTGTTGGCGATGCTCGCCGGGATTTTGTTGTCATCGCTGTTTGCCGTGGTAGCGCTGGTGTTCAACGCCAATCAGGTGGCCACCGGGTTGGCGCTAACGATCTTCGGTGTGGGCCTTTCG
>NZ_JBFULH010000340.1:0-4474 GCF_056400445.1 Pseudomonas sp. P5_B2
AGTTCAGCCCTGAGCGTTTCGATCAGGTGATCCGTCAACTCGGTTACAGCCGTATGCAGTTCCGCCAGATGCTGGCACAGGAAATGCTGATTGGTCAGCTGCGCGCTGGCCTGGCCGGTAGCGGTTTCGTCACCGACGCTCAGGTGCTGGCCTTCGCCCGTCTGGAAAAACAGACCCGCGATTTCGCTTCCCTGAACGTCAAGGTTGACCCGGCGTCTGTGAAGCTGACTGACGAAGAAGTCAAAGCCTACTACGACGAACACGCCAAGGAATTCATGACGCCGGATCAGGTGATCATCGATTACCTGGAATTGAAGAAGGCTTCCTTCTTTGATCAGGTCTCCGTCAAGGACGAAGACCTGCAAGCGGCATATCAGAAAGAAATCGCGAACCTGTCCGAACAACGTCGGGCTGCGCACATTCTGATCGAAGTGAACGACAAAATGACTGAGGCGCAAGCCAAGGCCAAGATCGAAGAAGTGCAGGCGCGTCTGGCCAAAGGCGAGAAATTCGAGGCCTTGGCCAAAGAGTTCTCCCAAGACCCGGGTTCGGCCAACAACGGCGGTGACCTCGGTTACGCAGGTCCTGGTGTCTACGACCCAGCCTTCGAAACAGCCCTGTATGCGCTGGCCAAGGATCAAGTCTCCGCGCCGGTTCGCACCGACTTCGGTTTCCACCTGATCAAACTGTTGGGTGTGGAAGCACCTGAAGTGCCGACGTTTGYCAGCCTGAAAGACAAGCTGACACGTGAGCTGAAAACCCAGCAAGTCGAGCAGCGTTTCGTCGAGGCGACCAAGCAACTGGAGGATGCCTCGTTCGAAGCGTCCGATCTGGCCCAGCCGGCGCAAGACCTGAAACTGACCGTTCACACCTCCAAGCCGTTTGGTCGTGAAGGCGGTGAAGGGATTGCGGCGAACCGCGCGGTGATTGCCGCTGCGTTCAGTCCTGAAGTGCTGGATGAGGGTGCCAATAGCACCGCCATCGAGCTCGATCCGGAAACCGTGATCGTGTTGCGCGCCAAGGAACATCTGAAACCCGCACAACTGCCGCTGGAAAGCGTAAACGTCGCCATCCGCACGCAATTGGCCAAGGAGCACGCCAGCTCTGCCGCCAAGACCAAGGCTGAGCAGCTGATTGCCAGCCTGCGCGACGGCAAGACCCCGCTGGATACGGCAATTGATGGCCAGAACTGGAAAGTGACCGAAGCAGCTACCCGCGCTCAGGAAGGGGTTGACCCAACCGTGCTGCAAGCGCTGTTCCGGATGCCCAAGCCTGCCGCCAAGGACAAGCCGACCTTCAGCAACGTGACCCTGGCCGATGGTAGCCTGGTGATCGTGCGTTTGAACAACGTGAACGAAGCGGCCGCGCCGACCGAAGAAGAGAAGGCTCAATACCGTCGCTTCCTCGCCTCGCGCATTGGTCAGCAAGACTTCGCGGCTTACCGCAAGCAGCTGGAAAGCGAAGCTGACATCAAGCGTTATTAATGCCTGATTGAGCGTATCGCGACACAAAGACCCTGGCCGAAAGGCCGGGGTTTTTTGTGTCTCAAAGGATAACGAAAAGGTCATCCGTCGCCGGAGGCGGGCGGGGAGCGACCTTTTCGCGTTGATGGCAGTCTTTACACGTGTAACTGTTTCAAGACACTAATCGATGCGACGCTAAGCATCGATCTGTTGCACAATACGCCCCGGACCGTTTTCCTCAGGATGTTCAATGTTTAAATCAATTCCCATGCGTCTCGTCGGGCTGGCACTGGTGCTCGCCGCTGCCGGCTGCTCGTCCAAAAAAGCCGCGATCTATGAGCATGAGAACTTCGCCGACTCCGGCACCTTTTCACGCAATTACCCCGTGACCGATGCGAAGACCTGTGAAGCGGCACGCCGAGCCTTGCTCAGCCAGGGTTACATCATTACCAGTAGCGATCCCAAGCTGATCAGCGGCCACAAGAGTTTCCAGCAGACTGGCGAGACACACATGGAGATCAGTTTCAGTGTGGTCTGTGCCGATGACGGCAGCGATGGGCACCACGCAACCATGTTTGCCAACGCCTTGCAGGACCGCTATGCGCTGAAGAAAACCAATAACTCCGCCAGCCTGGGCGTCGGTGTGTTGGGGTCGGTATCGATGCCGATCGGTTCTTCGGACGACTCGATGGTGAAGGTCGCTAGCGAAACCGTTTCCTCGGCCAAGTTCTACGAACGTTTTTTCACACTGGTTGAATTGTTCCTGCCACCGGAAGCGAAGAAAGCCGCGCATATCGTCGAGAAGCCGAAAACCGACCTGGGCGTGCCTGAAGCCCAAGCGGCGCCAGCATCGTTGGCACCCACTCCGGCACCCACTTCGGCACCTGCTGCAGAACCTGCGCCAGTCCCAACCCCGGCTGCCGAACCTGTCCCCACCCCAGTAACCTCGGAACCGGTTGCGCCACCGGCGGAATCCGCGCCGATTACCCCTCTGCAAGTCAGCGAACCTGCACCGTCCTCAGAAGCGATCACACCACCGCCGTCGGACTTGCCGCCGCCAAGCGAGCCAATTCCGGCCATGCCCGTCACTGGTCAGTAATTGTTTCTTACGGGATCAGGTCAGATGCCACCGATCCCGTAGGCGCTTTATGTTGATCTGCATCAGCCAGGCCGTAGTCCTACAGCTTCTATCGTAAAAATCCGGTGATAAATTCCTGACCGCCTGCTACGTTTTATCAAGTAGCCGTTGAGCGGTGCGCCTGCGTCATTTTTCTTTCACAGGGGCACTTTATGCTCGGGGCGTTGGTCATTTATTCAGTCATTTTTCAAACGAGCGCTGGGGGATTCAAAAATGGACGATTATCAAGAAGAGCTGCTCGAGTATCAGGCGTTTGAACTCGACCCGCTGGAACCTGCCGAAGACGCTACCGAGCTGTAAGCGTCAAGCGGATTGGCGATGACTGCGGCGAAACTCACCGGGTGTCTGGCCATTCCAGCGTTTGAAAGCTCGTTGGAACGCTTCAGCTGAAGCGAAACCCAACAGGTAGGCGATTTCTCCGAACGCGAGTTCGGTATCGCGGATATAAGTCATGGCCAGATCGCGACGGGTGTCGTTGAGAATCGCGCGAAATTGCGTGCCTTCTTCGGCGAGTTTGCGGCGCAATGTCCAGGTGGGCAGCTTCAGGCGTGCCGCCACTTCTTCCAGGTCGGGTTCCCGGCCACCATTGAGTAACGGCCCCAGTAACTGAGTGATGCGTTCACGCAGGCTGCGGGTGCGTGTCAGTTGCTCGAGTTCCCGTTCGCAGAGTTGAAGCAGATGACGCCAAGTACTCGGGCAATGCACCGGGCTACGTTGAGCGAGGCTGGTCAGGCTCAAGCGCAGTTGATTGTGCTCGGCGCCAAACTGGATCGGGCAATCGCCCAGCAAGGCATACGCCTCGCGGTAATCCGGCGCGTCGAATTCGATCTCGATGCGCTCTGCGCGCAGCGGGGCAGGGCTCAGGCTGGACAATTGCTGCAACCAGCCGGCGATGATCGAGTCCACCACAAAGCGGTTGTAGGCGTTGTAGGGGCTGATGGAGTAGAAGCGCAGCCACGCGCCCTGAGCGTCCTCATGAAAGCTCGACTGACCGCGATAGTTGGAACCGTACAAGGCTTCGAAACGAATCAGGCAGCGCGCGGCTTCGCGAACCGTCGGCGCCTGGGCGGCCGTGACGCCGGCCAGACCGGCCTGGCTCAAACGACTGAGCTGACCCATGCGCAAACCCAATGCCGGATCTTCCGTCAGTTGAATCGCCCCGTGGCCCAAGCGCATGTAGCGCGGAATCGACAGCCGGGCACCGGGCTCCGCCAATCGGGCCGCATCCAGGCCGTATTGATCGAGCAACGGTTGAGGGTCTACACCGTGGCTGCGCACGGCATCGGCCAGGCTATGGACGAACCCCACCGACAAATTCCCGAGGCGCATCGGCAACGGTTTCATGGGTTACAACCAAAGGTTCAGCAGCCGCGCGYCACGGGCGTTGCCGTCCGCGAACTGTTGACCGTTGTTGCTGAGAAAACTTTGCCCGGCGCTGCCTTGATCCCAGAACTGCCCGCGCAGGAACACGCTCATCCCGGCGATGGCCTGGCTGCTTGGCGGTTGCGCGGTCAACGTCAGGCGATGCCAGGCCTGGCCTTCACTCAATTCACCGGGCTTGAGAGTGACGGATTTGGGTGTCGGCAAACCCCGATAACCCCGCCACGGTTTGTCCCAGGCGTCACGTCCGATGACGAACGCTGGTACTGCCACCAGTTGAACTTTCTGATCGTCGAGCCTGCGGTAATTTTCCGGGTACCAGCTGTCGCTGCCGATCAACACGCCCAAGCGTCCGGCGGGTGTATCGATGACGTTGAGTGTCTGTTGGCCCTTGGTATGGGTGTCGTCAGGCTTCTCGAACACGGGATGCATCTGGCGTTGCGGCTGGCCAATCGGCAAGCCATCGCGACCAAAGATCACACTGCTGTTGTAC
>NZ_JBFULH010000341.1:0-4461 GCF_056400445.1 Pseudomonas sp. P5_B2
GGACACCGGCGCCCAGCGCTGGAAGTTCGACCCGCAAGGCACCGCGCCTAACTGGCAGCGCTGCCGTGGCCTGGGTTATTCCGCAACCCCTGCGTCCTCGGATAACCCGCCAACGGCCTGTACGAAACGTCTGTTTCTGCCGACCGGCGATGCCCGTCTGATCGCCATTAATGCCGACACCGGCAAACCTTGCGAAGAGTTTGGCAACAAAGGCACTGTCGACCTGACAACCGATATGGGCGAAGTGAAACCCGGCTACTACCAGCAAACCTCGACCCCGTTGGTCGCCGGTAACGTGGTGATCGTCGGTGGCCGCGTGGCCGATAACTACTCCACCGGCGAACCGCCGGGTGTGGTCCGTGCCTATGACGTGCGCAGTGGCGAACTGGTGTGGGCCTGGGATCCGGGCAACCCGAACACCACCAAGCGCCCGCCTGCCGGTGAGACCTATACCCGTGGCACGCCGAACGTTTGGTCGGCCATGTCCTACGACGCCAAACTCGGTCTGGTGTACCTGCCAACCGGCAACGCCACCCCGGACTTCTTCGGCGGCCAGCGCACGGCATTCGATGACAAATGGAACTCGTCCATCGTCGCCATCGACGTTAAGACCGGACAGGTGCGCTGGCACTTCCAGACCACTCACCACGACCTGTGGGACTTCGACCTGCCAGCCCAGCCACTGCTGTATGACGTACCGGACGACAAGGGCGGTCTGCAGCCAGCCTTGGCGCAAGTGACCAAACAGGGCGAAATCTTCCTGCTCAATCGCGAAACCGGCGTACCCATCGCCCGCGTCGAAGAGCGCCCAGTGCCGCAAGGTAATGTGCCCGGCGAGCGCTATTCACCGACCCAGCCGTTCTCGGTGGACATGCCGTCAATCGGCAACAAGACATTGACCGAGTCCGACATGTGGGGAGCTACTCCGTTCGATCAACTGATGTGCCGCATCCAGTTCAAAGGCATGCGCCACGAAGGTGTCTACACCCCGCCAGGCCTTGACCGTGCGTTGCAGTTCCCAGGTTCATTGGGTGGCATGAACTGGGGCAGCGTCTCGGTTGATCCGAACACAAATTACATGTTCGTCAACGACATGCGCCTCGGCCTGGCCAACTACATGATCCCGCGCAACAAGATTGCTGCCGGAGCCAGTGGTATCGAAATGGGTGTCGTCCCACAGGAAGGCACACCGTTTGGTGCGATGCGCGAACGCTTCCTCTCGGCGGCCGGCATCCCGTGCCAGAAACCACCGTTTGGCACGATGTCCGCCATTGACCTCAAGACCCATAAACTGATGTGGCAAGTTCCGGTTGGCACCGTGCAAGACACCGGCCCACTGGGTATCCGCATGCACCTGCCGATCCCGATTGGCATGCCGACCCTGGGCGCTTCGCTGGCCACCCAGTCGGGGCTGTTGTTCTTCGCCGGGACTCAGGATTTCTACCTGCGTGCTTTCGATACCGGCAATGGTAATGAAATCTGGAAAGCGCGCTTGCCTGTGGGCAGTCAGTCGGGGCCGATGACGTACATTTCGCCCAAGACTGGCAAGCAGTACATCCTGCTGACTGTTGGCGGTGCGCGTCAGTCGACGGATCGTGGGGATTATGTGATTGCGTATGCGTTGCCTGAGTAGAGGCTGAATCGCAGGTACGAAAAAGCCGCGCATTAGCGCGGCTTTTTTTGTTTGGTGGGCCCACACGGACTTGAACCGTGGACCAAAGGATTATGAGTCCTCTGCTCTAACCAACTGAGCTATAGGCCCTCAGTAGGTCGCGGATTATAGCGATGGTTTCTCTGCTGTGCTATCCGAAAAATCCGATATGGCTATACGAAGAAACCTCGCGGCGAATTCTTGGGCGGGAAGAGGCGGGCTCACGATGTACCCCTGGATCTGCCCGCAGCCTTCGGCGGCGAGGAATTCCTGTTGGGCCAGGGTCTCGACACCCTCGGCGATGACGGTGAATTGCATGCTGCGGCCTAATGCGATGATCGCTCGAACGATGGCCGCATCATGCGGATCGTCAGGCAGGCCGCGGACGAACGACTGATCGATCTTGAGAATATCCAGTGGCAGCCGCTTGAGGTAGCTCAAGGACGAGTAGCCAGTACCGAAGTCATCGATGGCCAACTGCACGCCCAGTTGTTTGAGTTGATGTAGCACCGCCAGCGCTTCTTCAGCTTGGCTCATGATGAAGTTTTCGGTAATTTCCAGTTGCAATAATCCGGGCTGAAGATGGCTGTCCTTGAGCAGTTGCTCGATCCGTCCCAGCAGGTTTGGTTGGCGCAGTTGGGCGCCTGCGAGGTTGACCGAGAGCGGGCCGAGGCATTCATATACCTGACTCCACTCGTACATCTGGCGGCAGGCGGTCTCAAGTACCCAGTCGCCGATTTGCAGAATCATGCCGTTTTCTTCGGCCAAGGGAATGAAGTGCTCCGGCGGCACAGTGCCGAAGGTCGGGTGATACCAGCGTATCAGTGCTTCGGCACCGACCAGCCGATGGTCATCAAGGCTGATTTTCGGTTGGTAGTGCAGCGTCAGCTCGTTGCGTTCGATGGCGCGCCGCAATTCATATTCCAGCGCCACGCGTTCGCTGGCCTGGGCGGTGAGGTCACGGGTGTAGCGTTCAACCCGGTTGCGGCCCTTGGCCTTGGAGCGGTACATCGCGGCGTCGGCATTCTTGACGAGTGTGGCGACGTCGCAGCCATCCTTGGGGTACAGGCTGGTGCCAATACTGGCGCTGATAAAAAACTCGTGATCACCCGCTTGGAACGGTGCGGCGAAACAATTGAGCAGCTTGGTCGCGATGTTGTCTGCATCGCTGTTCTGTTGCAGCCCCGGTAGCAGGATGATGAATTCGTCACCGCCCAAGCGCGCAACGGTGTCGATATCGCGCAATTGCTCTTTGAGGCGCACGGCGATCCCTTTAAGCAGCAGGTCGCCGACTGGATGGCCGAGGCTGTCATTGATGTGTTTGAAACGGTCCAGGTCGAGGAACAGCACGGCACCCTGGCCACCATTTTCCTGTTGGGTGTTGAGGGCGGTCAGCAGTCGGCTCTCGAACAGTGTGCGGTTTGGCAGACCGGTCAGCGGGTCGTGGTGCGCCTGGTAGTCGAGTTTGGCCTGGGCGTGTTTGAGGCTGGAAATATCCGCGAACACTGCCACGAAATGGGTGATGAACTTGTCCCGATTGCGTACCGCGCTGATGGTCAGCCAGCTCGGGTAAAGTTCACCATTCTTGCGGCGGTTGGAGATCTCGCCTTGCCAATGACCTTCGGCCGTCAGTTGGTGCCACATTGCGGCGTAAAACGCGCTGTCGTGAAGGCCCGAAGCGAGCAGGCGAGGGGTATGGCCCAATGCTTCGCTCTCGCTGTAGCCAGTAATCTCGGTAAACGCGCGGTTGACCGCACTGATGTGCTGTTGGGTGTCGGTGATCAGAACGCCCTCGGCCGTGCTTTCGAACACGGTGGCGGCCTGCTGTAGCTTCTCCTGCATCAGGTGCCGCTCGGTGATGTCCCGGGCAATGGTCAACATGCAGTCATCATCGCCGATCGGCAATGGGCGGGCCGACACCTCGCACAGACGGACTTGTCCGTCGCTACGGCGGATGTGACAACTGAAGTCGCGGACGAAGCCATCTCTGCGCAGCAAGTCGAGCATCTGTTTGCGTTCATTGAGGTTGACCCATATCCCCAGGTCCAGGGTGGTTCGATCAACGGACATCGCGCTGTTGAAGCCGGTAATGCGGCTGAAACCTTCATTGACCTCTATCAGTAACCCGTCGCTCTGCCGCGTCAACAACAAACCGTCAGGGGAGGCGTGGAACGCCTTGGCGAATTTCTCTTCGGAGGTTTGCAGTTGCTGCTGGGTTTCTTTGAGCTGGCTGATATCGCGCACCACCACCACGAGGGCCGGAGTGGTATCGAGATCGAAATGCTCCGCGGAAATCAGGCCGGTAAACACCTGGCCGTTACTGCGGCGAAAGGGCATCTCCAGGTTGCGGATGCTGCCGGCTTGCAATCTTTGCAACAGCCCCGGCCCAACGCCGGGGATACCCCAGATATTCAGGTCAGTAGCCGTTTGGCCGATGACTTCTTCGGCCTTGAGACCTATTTGCTCTTCGAACGCTTTGTTCACCTCCAGCAGGCAACCGTCGGACAGTCGCGCGATCACCAGAATGTCCGGGTTTTGCTGGAAGACCGAGGCGAATTTTTGCTCGGAGAGGCGCAATGCCTCTTCAGTACGCTTGGCTTCACTGATGTCGATCATCAACCCTCGCAACACCGGCTCATGACCATGTTCGATCAGGCTGATGATGTTGCGTACCCACAGGCAGCGCCCATCGGCGGTTATGACGCGGTAATCGATGCTGTGATCTCGTCCGGCCAGCACTTCGTGATCGCAGAAGGTTTGGGCGCGTGTCAGGTCCGCAGGGTGGATGATGTTGCGCCAGAACCCTGGAA